>NZ_JBALMO010000078.1:1463-21488 GCF_036963345.1 Bacillus sp. JJ722 | reverse complement strand
GTGGGAGTCTTAGCGCCAGTTAGAACGGGATAAGAAGTGCCCTTAACCATTATTTGGTTGAAACCCAACAAATCAATACTATACATACGTAATAAATATATCAAATCATCAATATGATAGAGTATATAACGCGCTACTATAATTAATAAAGGAGGCAGTTTTTTTGTGAATCCAATTTATATATACAGATTCGTTCGTTTATTTATCGTTGTTGCAATTGCAACAGTCTGCGCTCTCACTATTGCTTATACAGCTAAATATACATATCCTTTCATAATCGGACTAGCAATTGCTTTTATAATTAATCCTATCGTAAGTTTCCTACAACGAAAAGCTAGATTGCCTCGTTCTTTTGCTGTCATCATTACATTAATCGGGATTGTTTCACTATTTGCCGGCATTATTACACTTCTAATCACCGAAATCGTTTCAGGAGCCAATTATTTAGGTAATAACATTCCTAAACAGCTTGATATTTTAGTTTCATATGGCGAGACATTTTTCGCACAAATTATCTTGCCACTTTATGAAAAAGTTGCGTCTATATTTAACGATTTAGGATCAGGACAACAAAAATCGATTATGGAAAACATTCAAAATGCCGGCCAAACAATCGCAAAAACCGTAGGGGATTTTATCCAAGATTTTTTCCAAAAGATCCCTGCATTCATTGGATGGTTTCCTAATGCTGCATCTGTTCTTATTTTCTCCACATTGGCTACTTTCTTTATAAGCAATGATTGGTATCGATTTCAAAGTTACGCCCATAGATTAGCTCCAAAAAGACTAAAACAAAGCACAGGAACAGTGCTTTCAGATTTAAAGAAAGCTTTATTCGGTTTTATTAAAGCTCAATTTACACTTATTTCATTCACAACACTTATTGTACTAATTGGTTTATTAATACTAAGAATTGACTACGCCATTACTATTGCATTCGTTACTGGACTTGTAGATATATTACCTTATCTAGGGACAGGAACAGTATTTGTACCTTGGATTATCTATGAAATAGTGGTAGGCAATATCAGTCTTGCAATCGGTCTAGGCATCCTTTACATCGTCGTAATTGTCCAGAGACAAGTAATGGAACCTAAAGTATTATCATCTAACATAGGGCTCGATCCACTCGCAACATTAATTGCGCTATTTGTTGGCTTTAAGCTGATTGGTTTTTTCGGTTTAATTATAGGTCCAGTTATACTAGTCATCATTAATACATTGCATAAAAGTAATGTATTTAAAGATATTTGGCTTTACATAAAGGGCAAAGAAGAATTGAACTAAAAATAAAGCGAACAACTGTCTTTTTTTAACACAGTCCTTTATTCCTATTTATCTGCCCAAAAAAGAACCATGCGGTAGACATAAGACAAGCTTCTTGAAAACCTATCTTTGATTTTCAAAAAAGAACGACTTACGGCCTAGCATGGCAAGTGTAAAATTTTCTGATTTGTAATTATCTAATGATTGTAACCGTATTTCGATTCATCCATTTTGTAAACATTTTCTTTAAACCAGGTTTAATAATTTTACGAGTAGGAGGTAAAAGTAAAATAAAACCAAATATATCAGATAAAAAACCTGGGGTTAATAAAAAGATGCCTCCTACAAGAACACAAATACCATCTATCAATTCTTCCCCCGGCATAATCCCTCTACCTAACTGTTCTTGAACTTTTCTTACAGTCATTAATCCTTGATATTTAGCAAGATAAGCTCCACCAACTCCCGTTGCGATAATTAACAAGATAGTGGGTATCAAACCAAATGTTTTACCGGACCAAATCAACACTCCAATTTCACATGCTGGTACAATAATAAGCAGCAGTAAAAAAAGTCTCAAATCATACACCTCCCGCACATTTATTATTATACACTGTTAAAGATTTTAACAACTAGAAAAGAAAAGTATCCGATACATTTTTGATTTAAAAAAAGAAGGCAAAATTGCCTTCTTTTTTTAAATCTATTAAAGGATGCTTGATTTTCCGTCGTTGATAATTCCACGTTGAGCATCAATTGTTACGATTTGACCTTCTTTAAGAACTTTTAATGCTTCGTCAGCTCCAACAATTACAGGAATTCCAAGGTTTACACCAACGACAGCTGCATGGCTTGTTAAACCACCTTCAACTGTGATAAGAGCCGCACATTTTTCAATTGCAGGCATCATTTCTTTGTCAGAACCAATCGTTACAAGTACGCAACCTTCTTCAACTTTTTCATTAGCTTCTGCGGCATTTTTCGCGATAACTACTTTACCAATAGCTTTCTTTCTGCCAATACCTTGAGCTTTAAGAAGAGTTTTTCCGATCATGTGGATTTTCATCATGTTAGTAGTACCTGTTTCAGCTACTGGAACACCAGCAGTGATTACTACAAGATCTCCATATTGTACAAGACCTGAAGTTACACTTTGCTGAACTGCATTCTCTAACATTTCATCCGTAGACTTTGTACTAGGACCAACTAAAGCTGTTACGCCCCAAACTAATGCTAAACGACGTACAACGTGATCGTTAGAAGTAATAGCAATGATTGGTGCTTGTGGTCTGTATCTTGAAATCATACGAGCTGTATGACCGCTTTCAGTAGGAGTGATAATTGCACTTGCGTTAAGATTTAAAGTTGTATGCGCAACCGATTGTCCAATTGCATCAGTAATGTTGTGCTCACTATCTTTACTACGCTTAGATAATAGTTCTTTATGGTTTAATGCTGTTTCAGCGCGTGAAGCGATGTTGTGCATTGTTTGAACAGCTTCAACTGGATAAGAACCCGCAGCTGTTTCACCAGAAAGCATGATCGCATCTGTACCATCAAAGATTGCATTCGCAACGTCAGATGCTTCTGCACGCGTTGGACGTGGGTTACGTTGCATTGAATCAAGCATTTGAGTAGCTGTGATAACAGGTTTTCCGATCGCATTACATTTTTTAATTAATTGTTTTTGTACTAGTGGTACTTCTTCTGCTGGAATTTCTACACCTAAATCTCCACGAGCAACCATTAGACCTTCAGAAACTTCAAGAATCTCGTCGATGTTATCTACGCCTTCTTGGTTTTCGATTTTTGGAATGATATTAATGTGTTTACCACCGTTGTTATCAAGAAGCTCGCGAATTTCTAATACATCAGATGCACGACGTACGAAAGAAGCAGCAATAAAGTCAACGTTTTGCTCGATACCGAAAAGAATATCTTGCGTATCTTTTTCAGTAATACCTGGTAAGTTAACAGATACACCAGGTACGTTAACACCTTTTTTATTTTTTAAAACGCCATCATTCAATACTACTGTATGAATTTCGCCTTTTTCTTGATCTAGCTTCGTAACTTCAAGACCTACTAATCCATCATCTAGTAGAATTCTTGAACCTACTTTAACATCATTAATTAATTCCGCATAAGTAATAGAAAACTTTTCTACAGTCCCTAAAACTTCTTTTGTAGAAATGATGATGTTGGAGCCCGTTTTTAATTCAACTGCACCATTTTCCATATCATTCGTACGAATCTCAGGACCTTTTGTATCTAAAAGGATTGCAACCTGCTTTCCTGTATGTTTAGAAACTTCACGAATTGTTTTAATTCTAGCAGCATGTTCTTCGTGACTTCCATGTGAGAAGTTTAAACGACATACATTCATTCCAGCTTCCATTAGATCACAAAGTTTTTCAAAAGATTCACTTGCAGGGCCAATCGTACATACAATTTTAGTTTTGCGCATTTGGCTAAAAAGCCTCCTTTAAAGTTGTAAAAATATCTTAAACTATATTTAAATAGATAATTCTTGTGACAATTTGTACATATTTAAATCGATTACGTGTTTTTTAGATAATGCTTCAATGATATCGTAATCAACTAATTGATTTTTCTCGATACCAACTGCACGTCCACCCTTACCTTCAAGCAATAGTTCAACTGCATATGCTCCAAGACGGCTAGCTAATACGCGATCGACAGCTGATGGTGAACCACCGCGTTGTACGTGACCAAGAACAGTTACACGAGTATCTAAAGAAGTCATTTCTTCAATTTGTTTACCGATTTCAACACCGCTACCTACACCTTCAGCCACAATGATAATACTATGTTTCTTACCACGCTCATGACCTCTTTGTAGCTTTTGAACGATCTCATTCATATCAAAGTTAGCTTCTGGAATTAGAATGCTTTCTGCACCGCCTGCAAGACCTGACCATAATGCAAGATCTCCTGCATTTCTTCCCATAACTTCAACCACATACGTTCTTTCATGTGATGTTGCAGTATCACGGATTTTATCAATAGCATCAATAACAGTGTTTAACGCTGTATCAAAACCAATTGTAAATTCAGTTCCAGGAATATCATTGTCAATTGTTCCAGGAACACCAACGCATGGGAATCCATGCTCTGTAAGTGCTTTTGCCCCCATATAAGAGCCGTCTCCACCGATTACAACTAATCCCTCGATACCGTGTTTCTTTAATTGCTCAATTCCTTGAAGTTGTCCTTCTTTTGTTTTAAATTCTAAACAACGTGCAGAGAATAGCATTGTACCACCACGTTGAACGATATCACCAACTGAGCCAATTTCTAGCTTCTTGATTGATCCATTCATTAACCCTTGGTATCCTTGATAAATACCAAATACCTCTATGTTATGATAGATTGCTTTACGTACAACAGCACGAATGGCTGCATTCATTCCTGGAGCATCTCCACCACTTGTTAAAACACCTATTCTTTTCAAAATCTTCACCTCTGTAATTTATTCAACTTGTATAGGAATAAATGGACAAAATGTAAATCATGTGATTTTGCTATGTATGACTTGAACTATTCCAATCATCCTATCTTCGTAATTGCAAAAACAAAGTGCTTATCAAAATTATCTTTTGTCAGATTACGAAAATTTATGAAAGCTCTTTTTAAATTTACTACTTGCGTTAGGGAGAGAACACTATTATCAGATAGGTATTATCTCTTACTAGCTATACATTCTAAATGACTTTTCACTTTTCGTAAACCCTGTATGTGAACGAATTAACAATAATTCAATTTTCTTACTTAATGTGTTCAATATTTTTTAATTTTATTTGCAATATATCCCTTGTTTGCCACTGTAAGCGCAATCAACAAACATATTTTTCATAATGTTTTAAATTTACAATCAATTTAAAACTGTCATTACAAAGACACCAGTTTAACATAGATTAAAACTATACTGCAACTCCATTAAGTAAAGATTAAATTTTCAGAAGAAAAGATTTTACAACAATAAATCCCACAGGAATAAAAAATCACCTGTGGGATTCGACATGTTTTAGAGCATTGAAGACAGCCCTACTATTTCACCTCAGAAAAAGGTTTAGAAACAATAAACTGTCCAATATTTCTAAATTTATCATATCTTTCTTGTATTAATTCTGATTGTTCTTTTTGTAATAGTACAGTTAAGTTATTGTATAGAACTTCATCAATATATGCCGCTTGTTCTTCAGCATTTCGATGAGCTCCACCTCTTACTTCCTTAACCACTTCATCTGCTACACCTAAATCCTTAATGTCAGGAGCAGTAATTTTCATACTTTCTGCAGCTTTTTTCGAAAGAGTAGAATCCTTCCATAGAATGGTTGCAGCACCTTCAGGAGTAATTACAGAATAAATGGAGTTTTCTAACATGATAATACGATCACCAACTCCTAAAGCCAGTGCACCACCACTACCACCTTCTCCAATTACCATTGTAATAATAGGTACATTTAAGTTAGCCATCTCAAATAAATTTCTAGCGATTGCTTCACTTTGACCTCGCTCTTCGGCAGCCTTTCCCGGATAAGCACCTTTAGTATCAATAAAGCATATAATTGGTCGATTAAATTTCTCGGCTTGCTTCATTAACCTAAGAGCTTTACGGTATCCTTCAGGATGTGGCATTCCAAAGTTTCTACGAATATTTTCCTTTGTATCACGACCTCGTTGGTGACCTATAACAGTTACAGGAAGTCCTCGATAGAGAGCAATGCCTCCAACAATAGCCTCATCATCGCTAAAACAACGATCACCATGACATTCTAAGAAATCTGTAAACAAATGAGAGATATATTCAAGGGTTGTAGGCCTAGAGGGATGTCTAGCAATTTGGACGCGATCCCATGGTTTAATATTTGCATAGACTTCTTTTTCAAGCTTTTCTAGCCTCTTCTCAAGCTTTTCAATTTCAAAAGATAAATCTACATCTGCCTCTTTTGAAATTTTCTTTAGTTCGTCTATCTTTTTACGCAAATCCATTACTGGACGCTCAAATTCTAATTCTCCAACCATTGTAATTCACCACCTGGCTGATGTATTTTCAGAACAAACGCTAATTTTTCTGTCATTTCCAAGCGTGGTATAACCGCATCCAGCTGACCATGTTTTAAAACAAATTCCGCAGTTTGAAAGTCTTCAGGAAGCTTTTCACCAATGGTTTGTTCAATGACACTTCTGCCAGCAAATCCTATTAACGCTTGTGGTTCTGCAAAGTTATAATCTCCTAGAGAAGCGAAACTTGCAGATACCCCTCCAGTAGTCGGGTGTGTCATAACAGAAATAAATAGACCACTCTCATCACTGAAATGTTTTAGCGCAACGCTTGTTTTAGCCATTTGCATTAAGCTCAATATACCTTCTTGCATTCTTGCTCCACCAGATGCCGTAAAGATAATAAATGGAACCCTTTTTGAACGTGCTTTTTCAACTGCACGCGTAATCTTCTCTCCCACAACAGAACCCATGCTAGCCATTCGAAAATTAGCATCCATTACAGCAATAACAACATTCATACCATCAATTGTACCTTCACCAGTTACAATGGCTTCATTTAAATTCGTCTTCTTACGATCACTGTCTAGCTTCTTTTCGTAATCAGGGAACTGTAAAGGATTATCTGATATTAAATCAGCATCGTACTCTACAAACGAGCCATGGTCTAACGTACACTCAATGCGTTCATATGCGTTTAACCGATGGTGATATCCACAATGTGAACATACCTTTTTATTTTTAGCTAAATCTTTTGTATACATGATTTTCTTACATTCTGGACACTTTGTCATAATTCCTTCTGGAACATCTTGTACATCTCGATCAGACGGAATTGTGGCATATTTCTTTTTCTTAGTTTTAGACTTCGAAAATAACTCTTTAAGCAAGAGGATTCCCCCTTTTGTTGTAGATCAACTTATATAACTTTTTCGCATGTCCTATATTTTACAGGAATCATTCGGAAAATATCGTAAAAATATGTCAATTACTTCTCGACATTTTTCTTAAATCATTTACATAAATGTGTACAACTTTCTGTTCATCTCGTTGTTTAATATTATTCAACAACAATAAATAAGGTTCTTTCGTAGTGACTTGCGAGATAGGAGAAACTGATTTCTCATAACTACCTATTGCCATCCATACTCTTTCCATAAGACGATTGTCGTGCAAGGAAGCAATTTGTTGAAAAAAAGCGAAATCATCAAATTCATGATTGCTCACCCATTGAATCATTGATTCAATGGCACTGTTTGAAGCATCCTTTACCGCAAGCTGTAAACAGTTTAACTCAATACAATGTTTTGTTTCTGTTAGTTTCTCTATTTTTTTTTCTTCTTTTAGAAAGAACCCACCTAATATTTCTACCAACTTATGATCTTGAAAGTCCTTAACAAAAGTTCCTTCGCCTCTTTTAGTTTCAATAAGACCAAGAAGTTCTAATGCACGCAAAGCTTCTCTAACAGAAGAGCGTCCTGCTTGCAGACGCTCTGATAATTCTCGTTCAGACGGAATTTTATCTCCTGGTCGAAGACCGTCTTCTTCTATCATATTCTTCAATTGTTCTACGATGTCCAAATATACTTTAGAAGAGGATTTACAAGTTTTTCCCACTCAAAACTCACTACTTTCCGATAATTGCAAGTTCCGCTGTTTTCGCTTTCACATCTTCTGGGTTCACTTTAATTCTCGCAACACCTGTTTCCATTGCTGCTTTTGCAACTGCAGCTGCAACTTCTGGGGCAACACGAGGATCAAAAGGCGCTGGAATTACAAAATCAGGATGTAATTCACTTGGCTGTACCAAACTAGCAATTGCTTCTACAGCAGCTATTTTCATTTTTTCATTAATATGTGTAGCTCTAACATCAAGAGCACCACGGAAAATACCTGGGAATGCTAATACATTATTTACTTGGTTAGGGAAATCTGATCTTCCTGTTCCAACAACAAGAGCACCAGCTTCCTTCGCTTCATATGGCATAATTTCTGGAATTGGATTCGCCATAGCAAAAATAATTGGATTATCATTCATGCTACGAACCATATCTTGAGTTAATCCACCTGCTACTGAAACCCCAATAAAGACATCAGCACCCTTTATTACTTCACTTAGATTACCTGTCAATTTATTTCGATTTGTAATCTTTGAAATTTTTTCTTTTATTTCATTCATGCCCTCTTTACGACCTTCGTAAATGGCACCTTTAGAATCACACATAATAACGTCACGAACACCATACGTGAATAGTAATTTGATAATTGCAATACCTGCAGCTCCTGCTCCATTAGCTACTATCTTAGCTTCAGATAAAGATTTACCTGCAAGTTTTAAAGCATTCAATAATGCAGCAACTGTTACAATCGCTGTACCATGTTGGTCATCATGGAAGATTGGAATATTCGTTTCTTTCTTTAAACGTTCTTCAATTTCAAAGCAGTTAGGTGCTGCAATATCTTCTAAGTTTACGCCACCAAAATTCGGTTCTAATAATTTTACTGTTTCTACAATTTTATCAATATCAGTTGAATTCAAACAGATTGGGAACGCGTCAACGCCAGCGAAACTCTTAAATAATACAGCTTTACCTTCCATAACTGGTAATGCTGCTTCAGGACCAATATTCCCTAATCCTAGAACCGCTGTCCCATCAGATACTACTGCAACAGTATTCCCTTTCATTGTGTACTCATACACCATTTCAGGCTTGTCGTAAATTTCTTTACAAGGCTCTGCTACCCCTGGTGAATAAGCTAAACTTAAATCTTCTGCATTTTTTACTTGTACTTTTGAAACTGTTTCTAATTTACCTTTGTTTATACTGTGTATATGTAAAGCCTGTTCTCTTAAAGTCATTGAATCTCACTCCTTAAAATTTGCAAAGGGAAACCAAATCCATACCATCCTTATAGAAACTATTAAGTGGTCAGACCACGTTTCATTATATTTCACTATAACATATCTTCAAAGGATGTAAAGATTAAATCTTTTTCATAATGACATTTTTTTCCCCTATCAGTTTATTTAGCTGGAAAATTAAAGAATCTGCTGGATTAACCCAATCCCACATCGATAGTAACAATGTTCTATTTTCTTTTTCAAAATATAACATCACCCTTGTTGATCCCTTATATTTTCTCAACGTATTTTTAATAGCCATTAAATGTTCTTTTGTATGTTTACTAGATACAACTTTAATGTATAGCGTCTCTACTGTCGCATCTTTCTTTTCTTGTAAATCCTTTATTGAGAATACATCTTGGACAATAAACTGTTGTTTATCATTTCTCTTCTCTACAGATCCAATCATCATGACAATATGATTCTTTTGAATGAGTTGCGCATATTTTTTATAAACAAGTGGGAATACCACCGCATCCATCTCATCTATTTCATCTGTAACCGTTAAAAAGGCCATAACCTCACCTTTTTTCGTTCGAATCGTCTTCGCTTCGGTCACATAAGCTCCAATAGCATACTTAGATTCTTTCTCACTCTTTATCTGGGACAGGCTTTGCGCACCGAAGTAGTTGAATAGATGGCTATATGTAGCAACTGGATGATCCGATAAATAAAGCCCTAAAACTTCTTTCTCTAATACTAATTTACTTTCTAACGAAAATGGCTCCACTTCAACATACTTGGGCTTTAAATTGAATTCTGAATCTAGAAACAAGTCTAAGCCTGCTTCGTCACCTACAACTAAATCAGCATGATTTAATGCAACATCCAAACTTGCTACTAACGTTGCTCGATCTTCACCCCATTCATCAAAAGCACCTGCATGAATCAGAGCCTCTAAAACTTTTCGGTTAACAGCTTTTGACGAAACACGAATACAAAAGTCGAATAAATCACTAAATTTCTTTTCTCTTCTTGCCTGCAATATGTCTCGTACAGCTGTTCCTCCTACACCTTTAATAGCTGCTAAACTATAACGGATGCCTTCTTTTTCAGAAACGAAAACGTATTCACTCTTATTAATTGAAGGAACTAATAATATGAGATTCATTTTTTTAAGTTCCCTAGCATATTGCGCAATTTTACTATCATTTCCAATCGCACTGCTCATTAAGGACGCCATAAAAAATTGAGGGTAGTGAGCTTTTAAATAAGCTAGCTGATAAGCAATATAACTGTACGCCGCAGCATGGCTCAAATTAAAACCATAATTGGCAAATTTAACGATATAATCGTAAATTCGTTCAGCTATATTTTGCGGATATCCTTGTTTCAAACTTCCTTGTACGAAATAATGCCTTTGTTCTTCTAGAACGTCCGCTTTTTTCTTCGATACAGCTCTTCTCAATAAGTCTGCTTGTCCTAACGAAAAACCCGCAAACTTCGATGCAATTTGCATAATTTGCTCCTGATAAATAATGATGCCATACGTATTTTGTAAAATATCCTGTAAATCTGGATGCAAATATGTTACTTTCTCATCACCATGTCTTCTTCGAATATAGGCTGGAATGTTTTCCATTGGACCTGGACGATATAGAGCATTGACAGCTACAAGATCTGAAAATTGCTCAGGCTTTAACTGCATTAATACTTTTTGCATACCTTCCGATTCAAACTGGAAGATACCAATTGTTTCACCTTTACCTAGCATTTGAAATGTTTTCTGATCATTCATAGGAATTGTCTTAATATCAAATGAATGTCCCGTATTCTTTCTAATGGAAACTAGTACTCTTTCCATTAAAGTCAAATTACGCAAACCAAGAAAATCCATTTTCAACAGTCCTAACTCTTCTAAGGTTTCCATTGGAAACTGAGTTAAATGAACATTATTATGGCCTTCTTGTATGGCGATAATCTCTGTTAGAGGAATATCAGATATAATAACTCCCGCCGCATGAGTAGAAGTATGACGTGGCAATCCCTCAAGTTTCATCGCGGTATCAATAAGTTGCTGATTGATTTCACTTTCTTCATAGTATTTTTTTAACGCGTTCGATTCTCGCAAAGCTTCTTCAATTGTAATACCTAATCGAGATGGAACCATCTTGGAAAGTGAGTCTAATTCTTTACTGTTTAGCCCAAACACTCTACCCGTGTCTCGTAATGACGCTTTCGTTGCAAATGTACCAAAAGTAATAATTTGTGCAACATGAACTGCACCATATTTCTTCGCTACATAAGCAATGACTTCATCTCTTCGAATATCAGAGAAATCTATATCGATATCGGGCATAGATACTCGCTCTGGATTTAAAAATCGCTCAAATAGAAGATTATGCTCCATTGGATCAATATCAGTGATTTGCAATACATAAGCTACCATTGAACCTGCTGCTGATCCACGCCCTGGACCCGTTAGTATTCTTTGTTGTTTAGCAAACTTCATAAAGTCCCAAACAATTAAGAAATAGTCGCTGAAATTCATTTTGTTAATAACAGATAGTTCATATTGAAGCCTCTGATAATAAGAGTTTGGAGCGTTTGGATATCTAAGTTTAAAACCGTCCAAACATAATTGCTTAAGCAGTTCATCTGCCGGCTGGTTGGTTGGATATTTAGGAAGCAATCGTCTATGAAAATCAATTGTCACATTACATTGCTCTGCAATCCGAACGCTATTGTGTATCGCATTAAGATACTTTTGAAATGCTACAATCATTTCAGCACTACTTTTAAAATAATGCTCCCGTATTTGTTCTTTTCTTTCCTCTAACAATTTCGCACCTATATCTAATGCGCGTAAAACATCATAAGCTAATCCATCACTTTGATTCATATACATGACAGGGTTAGTCGCTACTATTTCTGTTTTGGTTTCTTGAGCAAATTGAAGCAATTGTTGATTCAACATTTCTTCATCAAACTGTTTAACCTTTTGCAACGATAAATAGAAATGTTCTTCACTAAATATTTCCTTGAACGTTTGCAGCGCTACCATTGCTTGATTTTTATTACCATCTCTTATATGTGTTTCAATAATACCTTCACTGCCAGGTGATATCGCTATTAAACCTTCTCGATAACCTTTTAACCATTTTAAAGGAAGACCTTGTTTCGATTTCGTTTGAATACTACTACTTATTTTTAAAAGATTTGAAAAACCTTTTTGATTTCGTGCGAGTAAAAGAAGAGGAAAAGATTCTTCTTCATGCAACACATCAGTCAGCATACCAAGTATTGGTTTAATTCCATTCTTTCTACATGCTTTATAAAAAGGAATAGCTCCATACATCACATTTCGATCAGTAAGCGTGAGACTGTACATATTATTTTTCTTTGCTTGTTCAACTAATTCATCGATTCTAACTGTACTAGCCAGCAAACTATACGATGATTGTACGTGGAGATGTACAAAATCCATTAAGCTTCCCTCCTGACTGCTCCTCCAATATATATGCTTTATTATAGAGATTATTGTCGCAAAAGGAAAATATGTTCTGTTTTTCTGTATAAGGTAAAGGGCATACAAGAACAATGCACCACATATACATAATGTTAACGAGGAATGTACAAGCTCAACAATACAATTCATAGTCTAAAGGGTGATAATCGTGAATGAAGCTTTTTTCCCTGTTTTTTTGAACAGTTTCTTCATTGCTTTAGGTGTTATACTAGGAGGCTCATTAATAGGTGGAATTGCAGCATTCTTTACGAATCAGCCTCCCATTACAATGGTCAACGATTTGTCCGAAAGTTTACGCATATGGGCCATTATTGCCGCAATCGGCGGGACTTTCGATACAGTTTACAGCTTAGAAAGAGGCTTATTAAACGGCGAAACAAGAGATATTATTAAGCAAATTCTATGGATCATTTCAGCTTACTCTGGTGCTCATACCGGTTCTGTCATAATTAGTTGGATTACACAAGGGCATATATCTTCATGAAGCCGCCTACTCTTACTTTTAGACGAGGGTGGCAGCGTTTCATTGCAGGTATAGCAATTGGTGCAATCATCAGTTGGATTTTATATTTTTATATGCATGGTGTAATGCAAGAGAAGCAAATTCTGCTTATTGAAACACAGAAAAAAGAAATAGAGGAATTAAAAATAAAAAATGCCATTTGGGAAAAAGAATATGCAGCGAAAAACAATGAAGTAGAAAAAAAATTGACGATCCAAGAGGTGCAAGTTGCTATTACGAATGGTAGTAATTATAAGCTAAACTTATTGTCAATTGTAGAAGCTCAAGAAGAAATTCGAAAAGATTTAAACTCATTAATCACAAAAGATATTGAGACAGTGTACAAAGGTAAATTACTTCTCAAGAAAACAATTGAAAATAAAATTGTTGAGATTAACAATAAAAAATATACTTTCGAAGTAAAGGAAATCTTATTTTTCACTACATTATATATCGAAGTACATGTAAAAAGATACTAATTTTTTAAATATTCACTACTTTCACACAATCAGTAAGCAAGTAGGCGGTTTACGTGGCACTCTTTTTAGACAGACAAGAGCCTTTTTTAGAAACAATTAGAGAGTTTCTAAAAAAGGCTCTTCGCATTTGTCACCGTTTAAGAGTAGATACAAATACATTCTACCCTTTATTCCTTCTTATTTTGTATATCCTTGACAAACTTTATCTAATTCAACTACCACTTGACCCGCTTCATCCCACGTCGAAACTGAAGCTCCAGATGCTAGAGGATGGCCTCCCCCGTTAAACATCTTAGCAATTGTATTAATAACAGGTCCCTTCGAACGAAGGCGTACTCTAATATTGTCACTCTCTTCTATAAAGAATACCCAAGCTTTTATCCCTTTTACAATTCCTAAATTACTTACTAAAAGAGATGCTTCAGATGGCTTTACATTGTATTTTGCTAATATTTCTTTTGGAAGAATTAATTTCGCAGCCCCCGATGGCATAACTTCAAAGTTTTGCATAACGTAGCCATTTAAACGAACTACATTTTCATCTAAGTCATACATACCATTATATAAATCCGTTCTAGAAAAATTATAGTGGATTAAATCTCCTGCATACTTAAATGTTTTTTCTGTCGTGCTAGGATATAAGAATCTTCCCGTATCACCAACAATACCTGCATATAATAGACGAGCAGCTGCATCATTTATTATTAACCCTTGGCCTTTGCCATCTAAATAGAAATCATAAATCATTTCACTTGTTGAACTAGCAGTTGTATCAACCCAAAGAATATCACCATATTGATCATCATTTGGGTGATGATCGATTTTAATTATTTTATCTGCTAGCTTATATCGTTTATCACAAATACGTTCTTCATTCGCAGTATCGCAAATGATTACTAATGCCCCAGTGTACACTTCATCCTCAATCGTATCTAACCGTTTCAGAAAATGTAATGACTCTTCTTCTTCTCCCACAACATATATCTTCTTCTTTGGGAAAGATGCCTTTAATATTTCTGCTAAACCACATTGAGAACCGTAAGCATCAGGATCTGGTCGAACATGGCGATGAATGATAATTGTTTCATATTGCTTAATTGTTTCTAATATTTCCGCTTTCATAACAAAACCCCTTCCCAATCTAAAGCACAGTGTTCATTGCATATATTTTCAATAAAACGAATGTTTTTCCATAGATATAGCATTTTTATCCATTTCTAGTTACAATAAGGATGTACAATACTATAACCGGAGGATTATACAATGCCTGTTTTAGTCATATTAATTATTATAGCATTAGCTTTTTATGTTTTTTATAAAACAAAATACTTTCGTACAAAATTGCCAATGGAACGAAAATGGTTATCAGCTAAATCTTCAATGGCTTTAGGAGCGTTCGTTGCCTTATTTGGTATAAACCAATTATTCTTGTTTCAAACGACAGTTACATACATTATAGCAACTATCTTTATCATCGTAGGTGGATTGAGCATATGGGCCGGTAATAGAGCTTATAAATTCTTTTTACCACTTGCAATCGATGAAGCGAGCAATGTAAATAAGTAAAACCAAAAGATTATCTCTGATTGAGATAATCTTTTGGTTTTCTGAATATATAATCGTTAATTTCGATCTAAAAGTTGGCACATCATCATTGTCTTACCTACTAACTTTCCTTCATTAAAGACTTCAATATCAACTTTCCCAAACTTCCTACCTACTTCTAGCACTTTAGGAATAATTTCTAATTGACTGTCAATTTGCACTGGCTTAATAAAGTAAATCGTCATATTTTCAACGACTAAATCGCCTCTTTTAAATGAACGAAGAACCCTGTTTGCCGCCTCTGTCACGATGGTTGTGAATACACCGTAAGAAATTGTTCCTAAATAATTAGTCATTTGTGGCGTTACTTCACATCGGTAAATTTCTTCACCTTTCCCTTTTCCACCAATTGAGACAAGTTGCGTAGCAATTACATCATCTATTGTTTCACCCACTTGTGGCTGTCTTTGTATCATTTGCAGCGCTTTTAAAACATCTTGGCGGCTAATAATTCCTTGTAAATTCTGATGGTTGTCGACAACCGGCAACATTTCAATACCTTCCCATACCATCATATGAGCAGATGAAGCAACACTTGTTTTGCCACTTACAGTCATCGGATTCTTTGTCATCACTTTATCAATCTGTAATTGATGATTCGAACCCATAATATCTTTAGACGTTACCATACCAATTACTTTATTATTATTATCTACTACCGGAAAACGACTATGCGTTGTTTCTTTATTCAATTCAAACCATCTAGCAACAGAGTCACCAGAATTTAAATGAGCTGTCGCTTCAACAGGTGTTAAAATGTCTTCAACAAGCAAAATTTCTTTCTTAATCAACTGATCATAAATTGCACGGTTAATCATCGTAGCTACGGTAAATGTATCATAGCTACTAGAAATAATCGGCAGCTGCAACTCATCAGCTATTTTCTTTACTTGCTCATCTGTATCAAAACCACCTGTAATCAAAACCGCAGCACCAGCACGTAACGCAAGCTCATGTGCTTGCGTTCGGTTCCCGATGATTAGTAAGTTACCTGCCCCTGTATAGCGCATCATAGCTTCAAGTTTCATGGCACCAATGACAAATTTATTTAATGTTTTATGTAATCCAGCACGTCCACCTAAAACTTGTCCATCTACAATATTTACAACTTCTGCATATGTAAGCTTTTCGATGTTCTCTTTCTTCTTACGTTCTATTCGAATTGTACCGACACGTTCAATGGTACTAACATAACCTTTATTTTCAGCGTCTTTAATAGCTCTATATGCCGTTCCCTCGCTGACGCTTAATTCTTTTGCAATTTGGCGTACGGAAATCTTTTCGCCAACCGGAAGTTCATCTATGTATTTTAATATCTGTTCATGCTTTGTAGCCAAAGCTCTTCACCCTTTACAAATTGCCTTTTTCTTTATTATAAAGGTAAAGAGCCCTTGTACACAATTATACTATTCATAATCATGTACTCTTTTCTTTTCCAATTGTCTTTTTTTCTTTTTATGGACACGTTTTCTTGTTGGCGCAAACAAAACGGCAGCTACATTTCCACCAATAGCAAAGAAAGCTAGAATTAGCCAAGAAAGCGCAAATAAACGCTCTTCTAATGTCCCAAAGAAGTTCAATTTAGGAATGGCATAGTACAACATAACTCCAATGACCAAGATACAAAAAAACAGTCTTTCTCGCATTTTCTTTCTCCTTCCAATGAGCTTATTATTTCTAATGTATGCATCGTTGTCTCAAAGAAGAAGCAAAAAATGCGAATCCATCTTCATGAATTCGCATCTTACAAATGTATTCTTTATAATGTAATCGATTCACCTGGTTGTAGCACTTGTCCAACACCTTCTGGCAATAGTTTCGTAAACTTTTCAGGATTTTGACTAATAACCGGGAATGTATTGTAATGAATCGGAACTGCAAGCTTTGGACTTAAAAATTCAACAGCTAGCGCTGCATCCTCTGGTCCCATTGTGAAGTTATCACCGATTGGAACAAATGCAAGATCAATTGGGTGACGCTGTCCAATTAACTTCATATCTGAATATAAAGCCGTATCACCAGCATGATAAATCGTCTTTCCCTCTACTGTTAAAAGAACACCAGCAGGTTGACCACCGTATACCATTTGCCCATCACTTGTCGTCATACCAGAACCATGAAACGCCGGCGTTAACTTTACTCTACCAAAATCAAAATCATGAGCTCCGCCAATACTCATACCATGTGTACGCTCTACACCTTCCCCACTAAGGATTGTAGCAATTTCGAAATTAGCGATTACAAGTGCATTATGTTCCTTCGCTAACGCAATCGTATCTCCAACGTGATCATCATGTCCGTGTGTAAGAATAATCACATTTGGTTTAACATCAGATGTGTTTAAATCAGTCTCTTCATTACCAGTTATAAATGGATCAAAAAGAATCATTTTACCTCGTGTTTGTACTTTTACAACAGAATGTCCATGGAAAGATACTTTCATTTTAAGCAATCCCCTTTCTACTAAAACAGATATTGGTTATATATCCATTTTATTAATATTATAACCGTTTGCAATTCCCCTTTTATACTGTTAATCTCAAATATAGATTATTTTTTAGGAGGAACTCCCATGAACACTAGATTAGAGCTGTTTAAAAATTGGTTGCAGCAAAAAGACATTTCAGCAACCTTCATTACATCAACAGAAAATATATTTCATTTAAGTGGTTTCTATAGTAATCCTCATGAAAGACTACTATCACTTGCGATATTCCCTGATACTGACCCGATTCTAATTTGTCCTAAAATGGAAGTACCAGATGCACAGAAAACTGGATGGAACTACGAAATCATCGGTTATACTGACATTGAAAATCCATGGGAAATGATTAAAACTGCGGTAGAAAAAAGAAACGTACATATTTCGACAGTAGCCGTTGAAAAAGAACATATGAATGTAGAGCGCTACGAACATATTATGAATTACTTTTCATCACCAACTTTTGTATCTGCCGAGGAAAAACTTCGTCAGCTTCGCATGATAAAAGACGAAAAAGAATTATCCATTCTTCGTGAAGCGTGTCGACTAGCAGATTTCGCAGTAGAAGTAGGCGTAAATGAAATCCAAGAAGGTAAAACAGAAATGGATGTTCTAGCTGCGATTGAGTATGAATTAAAGAAAAAAGGCATTAATGAAATGGCTTTTTCTACAATGGTCTTAACAGGTACAAACGCTGCGTCACCACACGGCGTACCTGGAACCACTAAGATTAAAAAAGGCGACCTTATTTTATTTGACTTAGGCGTTGTATACGAAGGATATTGCTCAGATATTACTAGAACAGTCGCTTACCATGATATTAACGATAAGCAAAAAGAAATTTATGATACAGTTTTACAAGCTCAATTAGCTGCGATTGATGCAAGTAAACCAGGTGCTTTATGTTCAGAAATCGATCTAGCTGCGCGTCAATATATAGCTGATAAAGGCTACGGAGAATATTTTCCTCACCGACTTGGTCACGGACTTGGTATAAGTGTTCATGAATATCCTTCGCTAACTGAAACAAATACGTTAGCTTTACAAGAAGGAATGGTGTATACGATCGAGCCTGGAATTTATGTACCTGAAGTTGCGGGAGTTCGTATTGAAGATGATATTTACGTTACAGCAGACGGATGTGAAATTTTAACGAAATTCCCAAAAACACTACAAATTATTAAGTAATAAAACAAAAAGCAAAACTACTTCGTATCTCATTACTGAAGTAGTTTTGCTTTTTTATTTTGTAAACATACTTTACATCATCTTTCTTTTCTTTCATTTTTCTTTGTTTCTTCACATGCTTCTCCACTACAATATGAATCCATAATCTGTTTTGTTGTATCTTCTATACCTTTTTCATCATAAATAAATACATTCTCTTCATTATTTTTCATAAATTTTTACCTTCTTCCACATTTTTAAAGTTTTAAACCGCATTTTTTTCAAAAAATTGTTTATATTTCAATAAAAGTCCACAAAATAAGTGATACAATGTTTGTTATAATAGAATTATTAGGAGGGATTTCTTATGAGTTTATCTTACAAAAAAATTCTTGTTGCCGTTGATGGTTCTAAAGAAGCTGAATGGGCTTTTCAAAAAGCAATCGAGGTTGCTAAACGAAATGATGCAGAGTTAGTCATCGCCCATGTAATCGATACTAGAAATTTCGCTACAATTGAAGCGTATGACAGAACAATGGCTGAGCGTTCTGAGTCTTATGCAAAGGATCTTCTAGAAGAGTACAAACAACAAGCTGAGCAAGCAGGCGTAAATAAAGTACATATTGAAGTTGAATACGGCTCTCCAAAAGTAAAAATTCCGAAAGAGCTTGCAAAAAACAATCAAATTGATTTAATCATCTGTGGTGCTACAGGTTTGAACGCGGTAGAACGTTTCCTTATCGGTAGTGTGTCTGAACATATCACTCGTTATGCACCATGTGATGTATTAGTTGTTAGAACACAAAAACAAGACTGATCAATCATATATAAACAAAAAACCATCTCTTAGGAGATGATTTTTTGTTTATAGCGATACTTTTCCTCACTTACATAAATGTTGATTTTAGGAATTTCCAGAAAAAAAGAAAGTGCCCAATAAGGTAATACTGTTTTAGATTCTTCTATTTGTAACCTATAACGAAGGGACTAAAAAGCATAAAGAGGTTATCCAATAAGTCCTATTTACTGTATTTGTTTGATTGATGGGAAAGTAATTCTTTAATTTTTAAGAAGATACATGGGTTTCATCTAGACCGAAAATGCCAAATATAGGTATTTTAA
>NZ_JBALMO010000078.1:0-1419 GCF_036963345.1 Bacillus sp. JJ722 | reverse complement strand
ATCACTTTTCGGACAGCCTATTCAACTATTTCAACAAACCTTCTGCTTTTTCAATAGCAGCTTGTACTTGTTTAAAGCCTGTTCCACCAGCACTGTTACGACGCTTCACTGCTTCGTATGGCTGCAAGACAACATAAATATCTTCTTCGAATAAAGAATTTGCTTCCTTGAATTGCTCCATCGTTAAGTCCGCTAAATAGCACCCTTGATTAATACAAGTAAGCACTAGTTGACCTACTACTTCATGAGCCTCTCGGAAAGGTAATCCTTTGTTCGCTAGATAATCTGCTAATTCGGTTGCGTTAGAAAAATCAGATTTTACCGCTTTTTCCATCACATCCGTACGCACTTTCATAGTAGAAATCATACCGGAAAAGATTTTAAGAGAACCTGTTATTGTTTTAACTGTATCAAACATACCTTCTTTATCTTCTTGCATATCTTTGTTATACGCTAATGGAAGACCTTTCAATACCGTTAGTAAGCCGAATAGATTGCCATAAACTCGTCCCGTTTTTCCTCGAATTAATTCCGCCATATCTGGGTTTTTTTTCTGCGGCATAATACTACTGCCTGTTGAGAATGCGTCATCTAGCTCAATAAATTGGAATTCTTGGCTACACCACAGAATGATTTCCTCTGCTAAGCGTGATAAATGCATCATCATCATCGAACTATTTGATAAAAATTCTACAATAAAGTCACGATCACTAACGGCATCTAGACTATTCTCGTAAATGCTTGAAAAACCTAAGTATTCCGCTGAAAGCTCACGATTAATCGGGAAAGTTGTGCCCGCTAAAGCTCCTGCACCAAGTGGTGACTTATTAATTCGCTTAAAGCTTTCTGTAAAACGTTCCTTATCTCTTTCTAACATCCAAAAATACGCTAATACATGATGTGCAAACGAAATAGGCTGAGCTCTTTGTAAATGCGTATATCCAGGAAGAATCGTCTCAACATGATCCTTTGCTTGATTTAATAAAGCTGTTTGGAGTTCATTAATGAGACCGATGACTTCTTTCGTTCTATTACGTAAGTATAAATGCATATCAGTCGCTACTTGGTCATTTCGGCTTCGAGCTGTATGCAGCTTTCCGCCGACCGGACCAATTTCATCAATCAGCATACTTTCTAAATTCAAATGAATATCTTCCATTTTAACAGAAAATTGTAACTCGCCCTTTTCGGCTCTTTCTTTTAAAGTAAGCAAGCCGTTTGAAATAGCTGTAACATCCTCCTGTGAAAGAATACCGCATTCACCTTGCATTTTAACGTGCGCTAAACTCCCCTCGATGTCTTCTAACACAAGTTCTTGGTCAAAAGAGATGGAGGCACCAAATTCATCTACCCATTCTTCAGCTGATTTAGTGAATCTTCCTCCCCAAAGCTTTTTCACGCGTTCACCTTCTTTTTATT
>NZ_JBALMO010000077.1:177-1194 GCF_036963345.1 Bacillus sp. JJ722 | reverse complement strand
CTACATTATAGATAAATCTAATATCCCTATAAAAATTGGTGCAACTCTATTTTCATGGGCGCCAATTTTAAACAAAGGTCTACTGCCATTCCAAGCCATCTATGCGTTCCAGATTTTGTAAACGCTATCATATTACCGATAACTTTTTTCTTTAGTCCTCCCCTCCTCTTCATTTTGAGGAAATTTTAAGCTAACTATCTATCAAAAAAGGATTAGATCTTTAAGAGAGTTAATCACATTCCTCTATTAAATATTCTTATACACAGCGCAGAATATTCTAAAAAATGAAAAATTTTTTGCGTTTTTTAAAGTTTGTACCCAACCAAAAAGATAGTACGAGAATATTGTCGAATTATTGTAATCCAATATTGTTATAAAAGCTAAGTGTCACCTACATGACATTATACACTTGACCAGTAATATAGCTACTTTTCTCTGATGCTAAATAGCCAATAAGTGAAGCGACTTCTTCTGGTCGTCCAATTCGTCCAATCGGGGTTTTTTGAGATAAAGTATCAAGAAAAGGGTTCGGTGTTCTTTGCTGTAAGGGTGTATTAATTAGGCCAGGTGCAACAGCATTAACGGTAATACCGAATTTTCCAAACTCTTTTCCTAATCCCTTAGTTAAAGTATTCATTGCACCTTTCATTGACGAATAATGAAAATGGTCAAACATGCCGCCAGTTTCGGCTCCCATTGATGATACATTAATAATTCTTCCATATTTTTTAGTAATCATTCCGGGTAAGAATAGTTGACTAAGCTTAACAGCACTCATAAGATTTAACTGAAATGATTCCATCCAAATAGAGGGATCTGTTTCTAAAAATGGTGCTCGTGTTATAATTCCACCAGCATTATTGATGAGTACATCTACTTGCCCATACTTGCTTTCTATTTCACCACCTATCTTTGAAATATCATTCTGGTTCGTTAGGTCACCTTGAATTAAATAGACTTCATAATGCTTTTCATTTAATTCTTTTTTAAGCTGTAATGCTTCCTCTATTGAGTTAT
>NZ_JBALMO010000077.1:0-153 GCF_036963345.1 Bacillus sp. JJ722 | reverse complement strand
AATGTATCAATACAACTCTTTCGTGTGAAGCTAATTCCCTTACAATTGCAGATCCAATTCCTAAGCTCGCTCCGGTAACTAATACAAGTTCTTTTGAATGCAAATTTCTCTCTCCCTTCCGATTTGAATTTAATACAATTTACAATAGTATAT
>NZ_JBALMO010000076.1:14675-20567 GCF_036963345.1 Bacillus sp. JJ722 | reverse complement strand
GACTTTTTCAGTGCCCTCACTTATTGTGCCGGTCTTTTCCATCTATTATTATTCAAATTTTTTAAAAGCAAGTGTAGCATTATGACCACCGAAGCCTAATGAATTACTTAACGCTGCTCTAATTTCTTTTGGACGAGCACCTGTAGATACATAGTCCAAATCACACTCTGGGTCCGGTGTTTCAATATTAATGGTAGGAGGTAAAATGCTTTCTTTAATTGCTAATACAGTAAAGATTGCTTCAATTCCACCTGCTGCACCTAGTAAGTGACCCGTCATTGATTTCGTAGAGCTCACCGCTAAGTTATACGCATGTTCACCAAAAACTTCTTTAATTGCCAGTGTTTCATATTTATCATTATATGGTGTACTAGTACCATGTGCATTAATATAATCGATATCTTCAGGATTAAGTCCACCATCTTCTACAGCGATTTTCATTGCACGTGCTCCACCTTCTCCACCAGGCGCTGGAGCAGTAATATGATAGGCATCACCTGTTGAACCATATCCTACTACTTCCGCATAAATATTCGCACCACGAGCAAGTGCATGTTCTAGCTCTTCTAATACAACAATTCCAGCACCTTCACCAATGATAAAGCCATCTCGATTAACATCGAATGGACGGCTAGCTGTCTTTGGATCAGGATTTGTTGATAGAGCTGTATTTGCACAAAATCCTGCAACTGACATTTTTGTAATTGGTGCTTCTGTTCCACCTGTTACCATTGCATCGGCATCGCCACGTTGGATTACTTTGAAAGCATCTCCAATAGAGTTAGTTCCAGTTGCACAAGCCGTTACCGTACATGAGTTTACACCTCTAGCACCTAAATAAATCGATACTTGACCAGCCGCCATATCAGGAATCATCATCGGTACGAAAAACGGACTTACACGACGATAGCCTCTATTTAAGAAAGTTTCATACTGCGTTTCAAACGTTTCCATCCCACCGATACCAGAGCCAATCCAAACGCCAACTCGGTTCGCATTATCATCATTAATTTCTAATTTTGCATCATCGACAGCCATTTTAGCTGCTGCTACTGCATATTGAGTGAAGCGATCCATTTTACGCGCTTCTTTTCGATCTACGTATTCTCCAATAGAAAAATCTTTTACTTCTGCTGCTACTTTAGCAGGATATTCATCACTATTTAGTCTCGTTAACGGCCCAATACCAGATACACCTTTTTTGATGTGATCCCAAGATGTTTCAACATTATTTCCTAAAGGTGTAACCGCGCCGACGCCAGTTACTACAACACGCCTATTCATTCATGTCATCTCCTTTGTCCTATTTCAATTTACAACTATTTTCCCCATCTTAAGGCAATTGCACCCCAAGTTAAACCGCCACCAAAGCCAACCATAATAACTAAGTCATTATCATTGACATTGCCAGCTTCAACTTCTTCTGCTAAAGCAATCGGAATAGATGCCGCAGAGTTATTTCCGTATTTATGAATCGTTTTTGACATTTTTTCTAGTGGTAATTCTAATCTTGTTCGAGCTGCTTCCATAATACGATAATTTGCTTGATGAGGAATTAAATAATCCACATCTTCTTTTTGTAAGCCAGCTTTTTCTAAAACGCTTATACAAGATTCACCCATTTGACGAACAGCAAATTTAAATACTTCTCTACCATTCATCACAATGTGATTATTTTCATTTTGATATAAATGCTTACCACCGGTTCCATCAGCACCTAGCTCAAATGATAGAACTCCCTTACCATCAGATACAGGTCCCATTACTACAGCGCCCGCTCCATCTCCGAACAAGACCGCCGTATTACGATCATCCCAATCTGTGATTTTTGATAGTTTTTCCACACCTACTATTAAAACATATTTATAAGCATTATTCTGTATAAATTGTTGTGCTGTAATCATTCCATACATAAAACCAGCACATGCAGCACTAACATCCATAGCAGCTGCTTTCTTTGCGCCTAATTGCTCTTGGATCATACAAGATACAGAAGGAAATGGTTGGTCAGGAGTAACAGTTGCAACTAATATTAAATCAATGTCTTCAGCTTTAATATTGGCATTTGCAATTGCTTGCGATGCAGCTTCGTATGCCATATGTGAAGTATTTAAATCATCACTTGCGATACGTCTTGCTTCAATACCTGTTCTTGTTTTAATCCATTCATCAGATGTATCCATCATTTTCTCTAAATCTGTATTAGTAACCACTTTTTCGGGTAAGTATCTTCCAATTCCAAGGATACCAGCATTCATAATCGCAGCCCCTTTTCTCATAATTATATTTATGCAAAAATGTTATTATCAAATGTTATGACTTGGTACTAATTTTACCGAATAGCTTCTTTTGATGCAAGCTACTTTTTTATTTTGAACAACTCTTCCATTAAAAAAAGCTGTTCTAACTCAGATTGATGAATTAGAACAGCTTACTTTTATTTCTTATTTGGCATCAGCCGGTGGATTAAATTGTTTTTCTGATTTAGCAATTACGATTGAAGCTAAGGCATTACCCAATACGTTAACTACTGTTCGACCCATATCTAAAATACGGTCAATACCAGCAATGAATGCCAGACCTTCAACTGGAATTCCTACTGTACCTAAAGTCGCTAATAAAACTACGAAAGATACGCCTGGAACACCTGCAATCCCTTTAGATGTAATCATTAATACGAACATTAATGTAATTTGTTCGACAACACTTAAGTGAATACCATACATTTGAGCGATAAATAACGCCGCAATTGCTTGATATAGTGTCGATCCATCTAAGTTAAATGAATAACCCGTCGGAATAACAAATGTCGCAACGTGTTTAGGACATCCTTCTTGCTCCATTTTGTCCATAATTCTTGGAAGTACTGATTCCGAGCTAGCTGTAGAGAAAGCTAAAATCAATTCTTCTTTTAGTATTCTAATAAGTCTAAACATACTATAACCTACAACCTTAGCAATAATACCTAAAACAACGATCACAAAGAAAATCATTGTTCCATACACAGTAAGCACTAATTTACCAAGAGGAATAAGTGATTCTAAACCAAATTTAGAAATCGTAACACCAATTAATCCAAAAACCCCAATTGGAGCAAATTTCATAATTAGATTTGTGACATAGAACATTACGTGAGAAGTACCATAGAAGAAATCATAAACTGTCTTTCCTCTCTCTCCTATTGCCGCAATTCCAATACCAAACATAACTGAGAAGAAAATGATTGCTAACATATCAGTTGATGCCATTGCTTCAAATGGGTTTGGCGGAACAATATTAACAATCATATCAACAACGGACTTATCTTCTTGTGTTTCCGCTGTCTCAACATAATTAGAAATATCACCTTGTTCCAGCTCGTCCATATTTACGCCTACACCAGGTTGGAAAATATTAGCCGAGATTAATCCAACACCAATAGCCATTAATGTAACACAGAAGAAATAGGCTAATGATTTACCTCCTAATTTACCTACAGCCTTTATATCACCAACACCAGCGATTGCAACAATAATACTTGAGATAATGATTGGGACAACAATCATTTTAATTAAGTGTAGAAATATATCGCCTAGCGGTTGTAAATACTGTTGCGCTGTTTCATTGCCATAGAAAATTCCTCCGACAACAATACCAAGGATTAGTCCAATCATAATTTGAGTAGCTAAACTAAATTTAATTCTTTTCATCCACTTTTCCCCTTTACTCTAGATGTGTGTACCTTATGAAAAGGTATTTTATAAAAGATATAACAAATAGCCCTTAAAACAACATATACTATTTTAGGATTCTTTTTTCTATATCTAACTTCCTTAATACAAACATTCAGAAAACGATTGCATAACAACCTTATCTGAATTGCAGTATAAGAAACCAAGAACGCTAATTTCTTGTCGCAATTAGCATTCAAAACAAAATATGAAGCAGCAAAATATCTACATTATTCAGAAAATTACCTAACGTTATTTAACTGCTTATTTTACCCAAGCTCACTTTTCCCGAAATACAGCCCACCATCAAATGGCTCTGCTTTTAATTATACTGAAAAATCTATTTCTGACAAGAAATGTGTATTCTCTTTTTTAAACATTATTTTTATATACTTAATCAAATATATTACTTATTCAAGGCATACTAGTAAAATATCGTTGTAAGTTACATAACTCTTTTTTCTTCAAATTCGGCTAGATTTAATCCTCAATAGAAAAACCCTAAAAATGGTCATAGACACATGTTTAGGGCTCAAATAATAAAAAGGCTTATTAACTTACAAGCTTACGACAAGCTTCTGCACATTTAAAACAGCTCTCCGCACATTTTTGACAATGCTCATGACTATGTTTTTTACATTCATTTCCACAAGCTTCACAAATGCTAGCACAAACCTTAGCTAATTCAATAACAAACGGTGTACCTCTTCCTATTGCTTGCTCGAAATAAGCGCATATATCCGCACATTCTCGATCCAAACGGATACAGTCAGCCATCATACTCAAATCTTCTTCTTTTAAACAAGCATCAAAGCAATGATTACAGGCAGTCATACACTCATGTAATGTTTCAATTATTTGTTTATATTTTTCAAGAGTCATCCTAAATCATCTCCTTATGTTCTGTTCTTAAGTTAAATAACCCTTAATGAAACCTTTTAAACGATTTTGGTTAGAAATGGGTATTCACTCACAGAAAAACAGAACTTAAGAATGATTTTTTTGCCAATTTCAAGAAATTTACTTTTTACGTTTTAAGATCATTCTTTATTTTTCAAAGCGTCTCGTCTTCCTAATTCATAAGCTTCTTCCATCACCTTTGTAAATAAGTCCATAAAAATGGGCAGCATTGAGATAGAAATATCAATCCCCACTGACTTTAATTTTTCCTTCCCTTCCGGAAAATGCTTCATCGCAATATTCATAAACTCTTTTTGATGACTTCTTTTCATTAAGATCATCCTCTCTAAAAACAATCAATCTATTGTTTTATATATCATTCCATTCTTTGAATAGTTTCATCTTTGCTTCATGTTCCTTCATTGCTTGTAAACCATCATATAGACTAGTATGTGCTTGTATAGTTAATGTGGCTAATGGCTCTTCTATATCTCTTTGAGAAGGAACATCATCCACTTTCTTCTGAAAAAACTGCGCAAGTTGTTCTCTCCAATCATTTTGATATTCACCTACAACATAAATCTCTTCTTGGGTTAACTCAAGTAACTGCTCCCAACCAGTACAAAAGTCATCAATATTTATAGCGCGTGCCATGTTTTGCTGAAAATACATCTTACTTTGATTAGCTAACCAAGGACCATATAAATCTGCTACATAAATCCATTGTACAGTCGAATTAATTTGCAGCATCTTCCTCCATTGATTTATTCCTTTAAGCAATTCCGAATTCATTTCCTTAGGTAAGAATATTAGAATACGGCTTTGAGGATGACTATTTCGATTTACAATTTTTCCAACCTCTTTCATCAGCAATAAAGAACTTTCAGCATCTAAATAATCGTATAAACTAACACAGATGAAACATTCCTCACCTAAATGGAGTTTATCTTGGAACGTATTTAAAGAAAAATTGGCATTTCGACTAAACAACATAGCCTTTTCATCACGATATTCAATTGTATTCTCATCCCATTCCACACCAATCACTTCATTACCTTGATTAAGTAAATGGTTGCATATATGAAAGCCCAGAAAACGATAAACGCCAATGACAATATTTTTTGTCATTCTTTAATCCCCCATTGTCCACATGATTTTACACATTTACTTTAATTGTATGCTCTATAAACCAAAACTTTCTGAATTCAACAGAACAAAAGTGCAGAGTACCCGTTCAGTGCCGTATGAGACTTACCACTTCGCATGAGATAAAGGAAACACG
>NZ_JBALMO010000076.1:0-14540 GCF_036963345.1 Bacillus sp. JJ722 | reverse complement strand
GGCCGTTTCAGCATTTCATGAGTTGACTTATCGTAAGAAGAAGTGTGAAGTTCACTAGGCGTTGGGTACTCGGAGCTGGACGTAGAATCATTCTATTTAAAGTGATCAACAACAAATTATTTTATACATTCATAAACAATGAAAAAAGCCGCCAGAAACGTTTTCTGTACGGCTAACATTAATTATTCTATTTACTATAGTATGGTTTCAAACTTATGAAAGAAACGCGTTGTCTCAGTCGCGACTTTATATCGTTTTTCTGGAAGCAAATAAACGATTTCCGTGTCTGCTTGGTTACTTTCTTGTACCTTCTTATAGAGTTCAAACTGCTCTGGGGAATCATTGCCGAGAACATGAATTATTTTGATAGGAATGGAGGATTTCATTTGTAATTCTTTCATTTCATCGTACGTTGTCTCTAAATCATCTTGACTAGTTCCAAATGCCTTTGATACACCCTTTATAAAAGGTTGATAAAATACTTTTCGCTCGCGTTCCTTCTTCCATTTATGCTTTAAGGATAAACATGGATTTAGCATAACAACAGAACGGATATTTAATGATAAAGATTCCATAAGCTGTAAAGCAACTAAAGCTCCTTTACCTTCAGCAAAAATATGGATTCTCTCATTTAAAATTTCGCTTTTCATCGTTAAATGATAAAGCGACTTAGCAAGCCCTGCTGCTTTCTTACTCCCCCAATGCTCACCATATAGATTTGACGAAAACCCTGTATAACCTTCTTGCTGTAATTGATCTATAATTTGTAATCTACCTGGATGACGTAACCAATAACTATCATCTTTTTTAACATAATGGTGATGATCTCCAATAATGAGTACCGAAAACCCACTCGGCTTCTGCGGATAATATATAATATTCCATTGTCCATCATATTGAAAGCTTCGCAGCATCATTGGCCAATCCTTTCTATTAATTCTCTTCTATTAATTATATGTATTAAGTAGAAAATGTTAAGGAAATCTGTCCAAAACAAGCGCACAAAAATTACAATATGAGACAAACTTCCCGTATTTGTTTTCATAATCTTAAACTACCGTACTGTAAAATTCAATAAAATTAAGGAAAAAAGTGGGGATTAACAATGCCTGTATCTTACATATCGCCTATGTTTTTATGCTATACTAAAAAGGTGTTACTCTTGTTTCTTTCTTTTGTCTGAATAATAAATACTTTCTCTAAATATCAACTTGAAAGTATTAAAAGACATTTCCTAAGTATAAAGAAATATGGTAATATATAATGTATTGACGAACTTAAAGAGGTGAAGAACATGCGTTATTTAGTGACGTTTTTTTGGGTGTTCTTATTATTACAAATGATCGTTTATGTAGTAAGCTCTATGAACGGTGTTGCTTATAGTTTCCAAATGGGTCTAGTTTTATCTGTACCTATTACGATTTTAATTTGCATCGTACCAATGCTGCTTCCTGATGATCCTGTAGAACAACATCATTAATTCGTAACACTTTAGTTATTTGTTGCAAGGCAACTAGTAATTGAAGCTAATAGCAGAGATAGAAAGAGGCAAGCTTATGCTATGCCTCTTTTGTCCTTTTATTACACTTGTTTCAATAGAGACTAAAACAATTGCTTCCTATTTATCCCTATTTAATATTCACCACTAATTGATCATTTTCTACTGTTACATTGGCAGTCATATTTTCAACTGCACCTTTAGCTATCAATTGCCGTGCTAAAACTGTTTCAACATGTTTTTGAATATAACGTTTTAAAGGGCGTGCCCCGTAAATTGGATCATACGCTGCGTTTGCAATAAATGCTTTTGCATCATCGCTCAACACCACTTTAATTGAACGCTGTGCCAAACGTTGTTGCAAATCATTCATAAGCAAATCAACAATTTTCGTTACTTCATTTATAGATAATGGTTTGAACATAATAATATCATCAATACGGTTCAAGAATTCAGGTCGGAAGTGCATTTTCAGATCTGTCATAACTGCGCTTCGTGCTTCTTCACTTATTCCTTCAGTTGTTGCACCTTCAATCAAGTGAGCTGAGCCGATATTAGACGTCATTATTATCACTGTATTTTTGAAATCAACAACTCTACCATGTGAATCGGTAATTCGTCCGTCGTCAAGAATTTGCAGTAGTAGATTAAATACATCCCGATGTGCTTTCTCTACTTCATCTAACAAAATAACGGAGTAAGGTTGACGTCGAACCGCTTCCGTTAATTGGCCCCCTTCTTCAAAACCAACATATCCTGGAGGTGCTCCAATTAAGCGTGAAACGGAGTGTTTCTCCATATATTCACTCATATCAATCCTAATCATATGATCTTCACTGTCAAAGAGCGATTCTGCTAAAGCTTTTACCAATTCTGTTTTACCTACCCCAGTCGGACCCATGAATAGGAACGAACCAATCGGTTTGCTTGGATCTTTAATTCCTGCACGAGCACGAAGAACTGCGTCCGAAACAATTTGAACCGCTTCATCTTGCCCAACAACCCGTTCATGTAAAACACTTTCAAGGCGCAATAATTTTTCCCGCTCTCCTTCCATAATACGAGTTACAGGAACACCGGTCCATCTAGCAACAATAGAAGAAATTTCTTCTTCTGTTACTTCCTCGCGAAGAAGTTTATTGTCATTTTGTTTATTATTAACAGTTTCTTCAAGTGCTACTAATTCTTTCTCTAATGCTGGGATTTTACCATGTCTAAGCTCTGCAGCTTTGTTCAAATCATAGTTATTCTCAGCATCTTCTAATTGACGTTTTAAGGTTTCTAGCAACTCTCGCTTTTGTTGAATATTTTGTAAACCAGTTTTTTCAAGTTCCCATTGCGATTTCATATTATTCGCTTCTTCTTTCATATTCGCAAGTTCTTCTTGAAGAGCTTCTAAACGCTTTTTACTTTGTTCATCGTCTTCCTTCTTTAAAGCAGCTTCTTCGATTTCTAACTGCATAACTTTTCTCGTTAATTCATCTAACTCTGTTGGCATAGAATCTATTTCTGTACGTATCATCGCACAAGCTTCATCAACTAAATCAATTGCTTTATCTGGAAGAAATCGTTCCGTAATATAACGGTCTGATAGTGTTGCTGCTGCTACTAGTGCACGGTCATGAATACGCACACCATGATGCACTTCGAAGCGCTCTTTTAATCCTCGCAAAATAGAAATTGTATCTTCTACATCCGGCTCTTTAACCAAAACTTGTTGGAAACGACGTTCAAGTGCTGGGTCCTTCTCAATATATTGACGGTATTCATCAAGCGTTGTAGCCCCAATACAATGTAATTCTCCACGAGCCAGCATTGGTTTAAGCATATTTCCTGCATCTAACGCTCCATCCGTTCTCCCTGCTCCAACAATTGTATGGAGTTCATCAATAAATAAAAGTATTTTCCCATCACTTTTCTTTACTTCATTCAAAACTGCTTTCAAACGTTCCTCAAATTCCCCGCGAAATTTAGCACCCGCTACTAGTGAACTCATATCAAGCGCAAAAATGGTTTTATCTTTAAGTCCTTCCGGAACATCTTTACGCACAATACGTTGGGCTAATCCTTCTACGATGGCTGTTTTTCCCACACCTGGTTCTCCGATTAACACAGGATTGTTTTTCGTTTTCCGAGATAAAATACGAATCACATTACGAATTTCTGAATCACGTCCGATTACCGGATCCAATTTACCATTTCGCACTTCCTCTACAAGATCACGTCCATATTTCTTTAATGCTTCATACGTGTTTTCGGGATTAGCACTAGTCACTCTTTGGTTCCCCCTTATTTCCTTTATCGTTTCTAATACTTTATTGTACTTCAATGAAAATTGCCGATTAACGACCTTTATCTCTGCCGCAGAACTCGAGAAAAAAGCGAGTAATAAGTGTTCGATAGATAAGTACTCGTCCTCTAGCTTTTCAACTTCTTTCCACGCATGATCAATCGCTTCTTGAAGCCTCTGAGAAATATATAATTGCACATTCCCCGATACTTGTGGCTGCTGTGCTAAAAATTGTTTAAGTTTATTAGTAAATGCTTGCTGGTCTACTTTTTGAGCTTCTAATACTCGAAGTAACATGAAATCTTCTTGATCAACCATCGTTACAAGTAAATGGGCAATCTTTAATTCCTGTTGATGTTGACTTTGCGCCAATTGTTGAGCGCCTAGAAAGACTTGCTGAACTCTTTCGGTCATCTTATTAAGATCCATTCCAATCCCTCCAAATATATAACCTTTTTCCTATATACCCCTATTCAAGAAAACTAACAGCAAGATTATTTTGACCTTTTTTGACCTTTGATTATATTATACATTGTTTATACTATATGTAAAGCCATCCTAGCTTTAGGATGGCTACAATTTTTCGAAATTATTTCATGCTTAAGGCTTCCTTTGATATGTCCAATGGCGATTACCATTAGATGTTTCCGGGAAAGAATCGCCCGCTTTTAAATGTATTTTCTTTGGTTCCTTTACCATACTTCCTGTCTCACCAATCTCAACATAATAGCCATTATTAGGTGCTTTTTGCCCATGTTTAAAATGACGTGATTGACCCATATTTGCTAACCTCCTTTTGTTAGTAAATGCCCTCATATTATCCCCAAGATTTTTTAAATCAATGAACGTTTCTATTTTTAACAGCTATTTCCTCGAAAAGTGGTATACCTCATAATAAAAAAGCAGTGTAAATCACCAATAGATGATTTACACTGCTTTTATTATTATGCCATTAAATCAACAAGCAATGCTTTTTGAGCATGAAGTCGATTACCTGCTTGATGGAACACAACTGAATTTGGTCCATCAATAATTTCTGCTGATACTTCTTCCTCTCGGTGTGCTGGTAAACAATGCATATAAATATAATCCGATTTTGCTCCTTGAACAAGTGAGTTATTAACTTGATATCCTTCAAAATCTGCAAGGCGCTTTTGATTTTCTGCTTCTTGCCCCATACTCGTCCAAACATCACCATATATGATATCAGCATCTTTTACGGCTACATTTGGATCTGTTGTTACTTCTATGATAGATCCCGTTTCTTTTGCGATGTTTTGTGCTTTTGCGATAATATCACTGTTTGCTTCATAACCTGTTGGTGCAGCAATTGCAAAATTCATTCCAACTTTCGCACATGCAACCATTAAAGAATGTGCTACGTTGTTTCCATCTCCAACGTACGCCATTTTCAAACCTTTTAACTCTCCTTTAATTTCCTGGATTGTTAATAAATCTGCTAATGCCTGACATGGATGAGATAAATCTGTTAACCCATTAATGACAGGTATAGATGCATATTTAGCAAGTTCTTCTACCTTCTCATGCTCAAACGTACGTATCATAATACCATCTACATATTCAGATAGTACTTGAGCAGTATCACCGATTGTTTCACCACGACCAATTTGAAGATCTTTATTAGAAAGGAAAAGAGCGTGACCTCCTAATTGAAGCATCCCCACTTCAAAAGATACACGAGTACGTGTTGAAGACTTTTCAAAAATCATAGCTAATGTTTTGCCTGTAAGAGGCGCATATGCTTCCCCACTTTTAAACTTCTTTTTAATATCTGTTGCTAGATGTAATAGCTCAAGTACTTGTTCACTTGATACTCCTTCAAATGATAAGAAATCTTTGCTATTTAATATCTTTTGTTGTGCCGATGTACTTACAATTGTCATATTGCCACACCTTTCACTAATTTTTCATACCATCCTTCTAACGATACAATTGGTGTTTCAGCATTTGTTGCCGCTGCAACATAAGCTTCGAACGTTTCAATGCTTGTAAATGTCAACAAGCGATATTTAGCTGCTTTAATCCGATCTGTTTTTTCCTCTTCAGCTAATGATAGCAATACTTTTCCTTTTCTACTCTTTAGCCACTCATCCAGAGCAACATCTGAAACTGGTATTAACCCTACGTGAGACATGCTCTTAAGCAAATCTTCTGAAAGAGTCACGGACGGGGCAACGTAAACTTCATTACCATGTGAGCGAATACTTTTCTCTAAGAATTCAAAAGCTTTCGCTAAAGCTTCTTCTCTTGTCTCACCGATGGCAATACCTTCACCTGTTGATTTCATTTCCGGACCTAACTTACTATCTAACCCACTTAACGCAAATGTTGAGAATACAGGATATTTCACAACATAATACGGTAATTCTTCCAGTAAACCAACTTTATTGACTAACTTCGACAATGAATATTTCCCGAGTAATATTTTTGTCGCAATTTGCACCATCTGTACATTAGCTACTTTACTGATGATTGGAATTGTACGACTTGCTCTTGGATTTACTTCAAGAACGTATACATCTTCGTCTGAAATAACATATTGAATATTCATTAATCCTTTGTAGTTTAAGTGCTGTACAATTTGTTTGGCATACTTTACAATTTTGTCCTTTACCTTAGGTGAAAGTGTTTGTGACGGAAGATAAGCCATACTATCTCCTGAATGAATACCTGCTTTTTCAATATGTTCAGCAAGTGTTGGAATGCAAATTTCATTTCCATCTGCAACTAAGTCCACTTCTGCTTCTTTACCTGGTAAATATTTATCGATTAGAAGAGGATACAATTTATTCTTTGTTCCTGCTTCTAGCTCTTCTCTACTATTATATATATCCATACCTGCTCCACCGATGACATAGGAAGGACGAACAAGCACTGGGAATGTTAGTTTATCAGCCCAGTCCATTAGTTCAGCTTGGTTCTTTGCAATAGCACCTGGAACATGCGGAATATTTAAAACTTCAAGTAAATTATAGAATCGTTCACGATCTTCTAATTGATCGACGATATCAAAAGAAGTACCTAATAAGTTAATGCCAGCTTGTTCTAACTCTTGAGCTAAGTTAATGGACGTTTGACCACCAAATTGAACAATTACATCTTCAATTTCCTCAGCGTCAATAACATTCAACACATATTCAAGTGTTAGTGGCTCAAAGTATAATTTATCTGCAGTAGCGAAGTCTGTACTAACCGTTTCAGGGTTATTATTAATCATAATGCTTTCAACATCTTCACTTTGAAGTGCGAATACACTATGCACAGAACAATAGTCAAACTCAATACCTTGCCCAATTCGAATTGGGCCACTGCCTATGATTAACACTTTCTTACGAGTAGATGGTACTTGCTCATTTTCACCATTATAAGAGCTATAATAATAGCTCGTTGATGAAGCGAATTCAGCGGCGCATGTATCTACCATTTTATAAGCAGCGACAATACCTAGGCTTTTTCTTTTTGCACGAACATCACTTTCAGTAACATTCCACGTTTTAGCTAAATAATCATCAGAGAATCCCATTTCTTTCAAATCTGCTAATTCATCTTCTGATATAGTTGCTAAATTACGCGTATCAATGAATTTTTCTGTTTGAATAAGCTTTTGAAATACATGTAAAAAGAAAAAGTCTATCTTCGTAGCATCATGTATGTCTTCAATTGGCATTCCTTTTCTGATTAACTCTAACAAAATAAAGAATCGTTCATCATTACCAGCATTCATTTCTTCCATTAATTCAGTGACCGACAAGCTGTCCAAACGATGAAGTTTCAAGCCAACATTCTTACTTTCGAGTGAAGAAACAGCTTTTTGTATGGCACTCTCGATATTTCGATCAATCGCCATTACTTCACCTGTTGCTTTCATTTGTGTTCCTAGCTTACGATTCGCTTGTGGAAACTTATCAAATGGCCAACGCGGGAATTTCACAACTACGTAGTCAAGCGCTGGTTCAAAGCTAGAATACGTACTTTTCGTTACCGGGTTCTTAATCTCTGATAGCTGATAACCTACTGCTAATTTAGCAGCGAGACGAGCAATCGGATAGCCTGTTGCTTTAGAAGCAAGAGCTGAAGAACGGCTTACCCTTGGGTTCACTTCGATTAAGTAATATTGTTTACTTTTAGGGTCCAATGCAAATTGAATATTACAACCACCTATGATACCTAATGCTGAAATAATCTTAATCGAAGCGCCTCTTAGCATTTGATATTCTTCGTCTGTTAAAGTTTGAGATGGCGCAACTACAATAGAATCTCCCGTATGAATACCAACCGGATCAATGTTCTCCATGTTACACACTGTAATACATGTACCTGAACTATCACGCATTACTTCATATTCAACTTCTTTATATCCCGCAATGCTTTTCTCTATTAAACATTGTGTAATCGGACTTTCCTGTAATCCGCCACGTACTAATTCTTTAAATGTTTCGATATCTGCTGCAATTCCTCCACCAGTGCCACCTAGCGTATAAGCTGGACGAACAATGATTGGGAAACCAATCTCTTCAGAAAAAGCAATCGCTTCTTCCAAAGTGTGTACAATTGTACTATCTGGAACCGGCTCATTGATTTCAAACATGAGCTGGCGGAATAATTCACGATCTTCACCTTTCTTAATTGATTCAATTGGTGTTCCTAACAGCTTTACATTATATTGATTTAATACACCAGCTTCATCTAATTCATATGCTAAATTCAGTCCTGTTTGACCACCAAGTGTTGCTAATAAACCATCAGGACGTTCTTTTGCGATAATTTTTGTAATTGCTTCTTTCGTTAATGGCTCAAAGTATACAATATCGGCATTTGTTTCATCGGTCATAATCGTAGCAGGGTTATTGTTGATTAAGATAACTTTATACCCTTCTTCTTTTAAAGCTAGACAAGCCTGCGTACCACCATAGTCGAACTCTGCCGCTTGACCGATAACAATTGGACCTGAACCAATAACAAGTATAGATTGAATGGACGTATCTTTAGGCATACACTTTTTCTCTCCCGCTAGTACTTTTCATATTTTGTAAGAATTCATCAAATATTACAGCACTTTCTGCTGGTCCTGGATTTGCTTCTGGATGGAATTGCGTTGTAATGATTGGCAATGTTTTATGCTGTACCCCTTCAATTGATCCATCATTTACTTGCTTGAAACGCACCAGTAATTCTGTGTTCATTAAACTTTCTTCATCCACAACATAGCTATGATTTTGAGAAGTCATGAACACTGATTTATTCATTATATCTGCCACAGGTTGATTAGCTCCTCTATGGCCAAATAATAGTTTCTTCGTTTTTCCGCCGAATGCTAATGATATAAGTTGATGACCAAGACAAATTCCCATCGTTGGATAACTTGATACAATAGCCTTGATTTCCGATATATAAGGCAGCATCTCAACTGGATCTCCAGGACCATTAGATAGTAAAATACCATCTGGCTTTAATGCATGTACTTGTTCAGATGTAGTATTATAAGGAACTACTGTTACTTTACAATCCTTCTCCAATAAATACGTTAAAATTGATTTCTTATAGCCAAAATCCATCATAACGATATGTTTACTACCTTCTCCGTAAACTTCCATTTCTTCTTGTGAAACAAGAGGTACAAGAGACTCTGCTTGATAACTTTGTTTAGTTACATTGAAATCAGAAGTCGCATTTATATAAGCTAGCATTGAGCCGTTTGTACGAATTCGTTTTACTACTGCACGTGTATCAACGTTTCCTAACATGGGAATATCCCATTTATTCAAATACTCTACAATCGACATTTCGGCATCATAATGTGAGTAGTGCATATCTCCGCGATGAACAATTACACCTGCAACATGAGGTTTGATACTTTCAAAATCACCTTTGTTAATTCCATAGTTCCCGATCAATGGATATGTGAACACTACGATTTGATCTTTATATGAAGGATCTGTTAGTACTTCTTGATACCCTGTCATTCCTGTGAAGAATACCATCTCTCCAGCAACAACTTTTTTCGGTTGATTAGTAAGCCATTTTCCAGTAAACACTTCACCGTTTTGCAAATGCAAATAGCCTTTCATATTCTCACCTCTATTGATGAATATTTATTTAAATTTTAGAATTTTTATTCATATTCACCAAAAAATTTTCAGCCTTATACGGCTGGTGTAGGTACTTTCTTCAATAATTCACTGATTTTCTCTACTGCAATATCAATTTCTTCATTCGTTACAGTAAGTGGTGGTAAAAGTCTCATAACGTGTGGTGCTGAAGTTAACACAAGTAATTGTTCTTTTTGTAATTCAAGCACTAATGGACTTGCATCGCCTTTTAAATCAATGCCAACCATTAACCCAAGTCCTCTTACTTCATTCACAAGTTCCACATCACTCAATGCTGATTTTAACTTACTTCTTAAAATCTCACCTTTGACAACTACTTCCTGTAAGAAATCCTTTTGGAAACAATCGTCTAATACGGCAATCGCAGCAGCAGTACTGATTGGATTTCCGCCGAAAGTAGAACCGTGCGTTCCTGCACCAAAATGTTCTATTAATGCTGATTTCCCAAGCATTGCACCAATTGGTAGGCCATTCCCTAATCCTTTTGCACAAGTTACAATATCTGGTTGGAAAGCAAAGTTTTGAAATGCGAACGGCTTTCCAGTTCGACCGATTCCTGTTTGAACTTCGTCAATAATTATTAATGCACCAACGTTCTTCGCTACTTCTTGAACTGTTTTCAAGAAAGTTTCCGTTGCGGGATTAATGCCACCTTCACCTTGAATAATTTCAAACATAATTGCCGCTGTGTTCTCATCGACCGCAGTTTTCACTTCTTCTTCATTATTAAACGTAATATATTCGAAAGCATCTAGCATTGGACCAAAACCGATTCGTACTTTCTCTTGTCCTGTTGCTCCCATCGTTGCAAATGTACGGCCGTGAAATGATTGAATACAAGATACAATTTTCTTTCTTCCTGTTGCTTTCTTTGCTAGTTTAATAGCTGCTTCATTTGCCTCTGCCCCGCTATTACAAAAGAATACGGCATCTAATCCAGACGCTCCAGCCAATTTTGAAGCCAGTACTTCTTGATTTGGTTGTTGAAATAAGTTAGATGTGTGCCAATATTGATTTAATTGTTTTTCAACAGCCTCTTTCACTTTACTATTGCAATGTCCTAGATTTAAAACGCCAATCCCAGTTGTGAAATCTAGGTACTTCTGTCCGTCTGTAGCAAATAGCCAACTACCTTCACCTTTTTCAGGTGTAATGTTCCATCTTGCATATGTTGGAAATACATTACTCATCATTAAACCCTCACTTTCTCCACAAATGACGTTCCCACCCATTTTCCATTTTCAAAGAAATGCTCTTTACCACTTACTATTCGTACATTCTCAATACCTGTTTGCAATGTTTTAAGAGCTGTCTTAACCTTCGGAATCATACCACCATAGATTACTTTCTCTTCGATTAGCTGTTCTGCTTCATCTAAAGTCATATGCTCTACTAACGATCCATTTTCTAAAACACCTTTTACGTCTGTGATAAACACACAACTTTCAGCATTCAATGCTTTTGCAACTGCTCCAGCAGCCATATCGGCATTCACATTTAATGTTTTTCCATCATTGGAAAGTGCTAAAGGTGTTAGAACCGGTACAAGATTTAAGGAGAGAATATTCATTATTAAATCGCTGTTAACCGTTGTGATTTCACCCACTTCACCTAAAGCAGATCGGTCTATATAGTCCCCTTGTAATAACCCGGCATCGTTTCCATGAAGTCCGATTGCAGAAAAACCATACTTTTGTAATAAAGACACCAACGTCCTATTGGTTTTTCCTGATAAAACTAGTTCAACTACATCTAATACATCCTTGGTCGTTCTTCTCAGACCATTGTGAAACTCTGGTACGATTTGCAATGCGTCTAACATTTCATTAATGTCAGGGCCACCACCATGAACAAAGACAAGCTTATATCCTTCCGCCTGTAAATCTTTTAAACTTGTAAAGAAGGATTCATGCAATTCATTTAAAATGCTTCCTCCTAACTTTATAAGTAGAATCTTCATAATGTGCCTCCCTACGAGCGATAACTACCATTGATTTTGACGTAATCATATGTTAAGTCACAGCCCCAAGCTGTACCCTTTGCTTCGCCTTCATTTAATACCGCATTGATTACTACTTCTTCTTGTTCTAAATACGCTTTCGCATCTTCTTCTGAAAAATCAACTGGCGTACTATTTTGTAGAACAACAATATCGCCAAAACTAATCGTTACATCTTCTGGATTAAATGTGGCACCTGCACGTCCCATAGCAGCAATTACACGTCCCCAGTTCGCATCTGCTCCAAAAATAGCTGTTTTCACTAAGCTTGACCCTACTACTGTTTTAGCTAATGCTCTAGCATCACTAATTGACTGTGCCCCTTCCACATTTACTTCAATTAACTTCGTTGCCCCTTCACCATCTCTAGCAATTTTCTTCGCTAAATCTTTACAAGTAAGTGCAATTAACTGGACGAATGTATCCCAACCTTCGTGACCTGGTGCCAATTCATCAGAATTACTTTGTCCATTTGCTAGTAAAATGACCATATCATTTGTAGAAGTATCACCATCTACTGTAATTTGATTAAAAGTAGAATCGATACATTGCGATAATGCCAATTGTAAATTCTCAGATGAAACATTCGCATCACATGTTAAAAAGCCTAGCATTGTACCCATATTTGGATGAATCATTCCTGATCCTTTTGCCGCTCCTCCTACAGTTACTGTTACCCCATTGATTTCTGCTTGAAATGCACAATGCTTTTGGAAAGTATCTGTTGTTAAGATAGCTTTTTCAAAGTCAGCCGCACATTCTGAACTATCTAGAAACTCAATTTGATCAATACCTGCTTTGATTTTATCCATGTTCAATAGTTGACCAATTACACCCGTAGATGCTACAGCAACTTGTGTATTCTCAATTCCAAGCTTCTTCGCTGTCGCATTTCTCATCTCATATGCATCAAGCATACCTTGTTCTCCAGTTGCCGCATTTGCGTTACCACTATTAACAATAATCGCTTGGATTTGTGCTCCTTGAGACATCGTATCTTTCGTTACTTTAATTGGGGCCGCTTGTGTAATCGATTTCGTGTAAACTGCAGCAGCATTTGCTAAGTTGTCGGATACAATAATGCCCAAATCTTTCTTGTTATTACGTATACCCGTATGATAACCGCCTGTTTTGTAACCTTTCGCACATAAAATATTACCCTCTTGAATTTCTTTGATATTGTCATTAACTGTCGTTATATTCATTTTCATCACAAGCAGGTTTATGGATATTGCGGTACTTGTTTCAGGCCAGCTGTTTGTTCATAGCCACTTAAAATATTTGCATTTTGTACCGCTTGCCCTGCCGCTCCTTTCACCAAATTATCTATTACAGCAACAATTGTTACTCTTCTTGTTCTTTCATTCATACTCACACCAATATCGCAAAAATTAGATCCAGCAACTTGCTTCGTACATGGATACTGTCCTTCTAGCATAATCCTCACGAATGGATGATTTTGATACGTTTCTTTATATAAATCTATCAATTGCTTTGTTGTCACGTTTTCCTTTAATTGAACATATGTTGTCGTCATAATTCCTTTAATCATTGGAACTAAATGCGTATTAAATTCGACTGTTGTGATATCATCCTGCCATTTGTGCAACTGCTGCTCTATTTCTGGAATATGCTGATGCTGATGAACCTTATATATTTTGAAATTTTCATTCAACTCGCTATACATCGTATTTAATGATGGTGATCTTCCCGCACCTGATACACCAGATTTTGCGTCAATAATAATGCTATTAGGTTTACACCAGTTCATCTGACACAATGGTGCCAGACTTAGCAATGCTGCCGTTGGATAACAGCCTGGATTTGCGATTACTTGTGCGCCTTTAATGTGATCCTCATTCCATTCACTAAGTCCGTATACGGCTTTTGACAGTGTATCCATCGAAGCTGCTTCTTTTTGATACCAATGTTTATAAGTTTCTGGATCTTCAAGCCTTAGATCACCAGATAAATCGACCACTTTAACGCCAGCTTCGATAAACTGTGGTGTTAATTCAGTCGATACCCCTGCTGGAGTCGCTAAAAAAACAATCGAGCCTTTCTTGGCAATTTCAATCGGATCAATTGGCTCTAATACTTGATTTATATGCATGAGATGTGGATTTTCCTCATGTATATATTGACCCGCCTTCGATGATGAATGAAGTGACACTATATTAAAATGCGGATGATTATCTAAAATTCGAATTAACTCTAATCCGCTATATCCTGTTGCGCCTATTATTGAAACATTCATTTAAATCTCCCCCCTGAAAGATAACGTAAACTCCCTATCCGTTTACAATGGATGTATTTAGCATCAATAGTATCAATTTAAATATTTGAATATTCTTACAACGAATATCATTTTCCTGTATTATGTCGAGCAAACAATTCTTATCTTTTATATTTACATTATTATAAGTGTGAATAAAAATAAATGCAATTGAATTTTTATAAATTTTTCATTTTTCAAAACAAAATGTATTTTTGTCCTATTAATCATAAAAGAGGCAAAATATCAATAAACATCAACCTTTTTATATTTTTATTCACTAAATCATTATTACATTATTGTAAAAATGAATGTATATTTTATGTGTATTATACATTGTATTATTC
>NZ_JBALMO010000075.1:3247-3430 GCF_036963345.1 Bacillus sp. JJ722 | reverse complement strand
CTCTGCGCTTTTGTTCTTTGTCTAAAAAGATTGATTGAAAACGTGCTGGATTTGTTTAATTCTCAAAAAAAAGGTAAACTACATATTAAGAAGATCCTTAGGAATAATGCTTCCTAAGGTTTTTTTGTAAAAAGATAAAAAAGTATAAAATTTTAAAATTTTTGCGCTGTGTCTAGCTCCAGC
>NZ_JBALMO010000075.1:0-3121 GCF_036963345.1 Bacillus sp. JJ722 | reverse complement strand
GAATATGAAGTACTAACATATAGTGCAGAGGAAACCTCTGCGATTGCTGTTAAGCTAGGTGAATTAGTACCAAAAGGATCTGTGATTACTTTAGAAGGCGATCTTGGTGCTGGAAAGACGACTTTCACCAAAGGGTTGGCAAAAGGGTTAGGTGTTACGAAGAATGTTAACAGCCCTACATTTACAATCATTAAAGAATATAAAGGAAGACTTCCGTTGTATCATATGGATGTATATCGAATTGAAGATGAATTTGAGGATCTTGGCTTTCACGAGTACTTTGAAGGTGAAGGTGTAACGGTTGTAGAATGGGCTCATCTTATCCAAGATCAACTTCCAAATGAATTATTAAGTATTCAAATATTCTATATTGGTGATGATGAAAGAAAAATCGTTTTTAAACCAATCGGTGAAAAGTATGTTGATTTATGTAAGGAGATTATTTCATGAAAATACTAGCCATTGACACATCAAACTATGCACTTGGGGTCGCATTACTCGATGGTGATCAAGTAGTTGGAGAGTACATATCAAACTTAAAGAAAAATCATTCGGTTCGAGCAATGCCAGCCATTGAAAGATTAATGAATGATTGCGATATGAAACCTGCTGATCTTGATAAAATTGTTGTAGCAAAAGGGCCGGGTTCTTATACAGGTGTTCGTATAGGGGTTACGATTGCTAAAACACTTGCATGGACTTTAAACATTCCTATTAGTGGTGTTTCAAGTTTAGAAGTGTTAGCTACTAACGGCAAATTTTTTCAAGGTTATATTTCACCGCTATTTGATGGGAGAAGAGGACAAATCTATACGGGGTTATATGAAGGCCGTGATGGTCAGATAAAATCTGTGAAGCAAGATATAATTGTTCAAAGTAGCGATTGGGCTGAAGAACTACTAACATTGGAACAAAATATTATTTTTATCGGTAATGATACACCTATTCATAAGGAGACATTGCAATCGATTCTAGGAGAACGTGCTGTATTTGCAGATATGGCTCAACTAAATCCAAGACCGAGTGAATTGGCTTTGATAGGAAGAGATCTACCCGCAGAGGATGTTCATGAGTTTGTTCCGAATTATATTCGTCTTGCTGAGGCCGAAGCTAATTGGCTTCAACAACAGAAAAATAAATCGGATCAATAAAAGGGATGGAATAAACATGAGCCATACACTTTCTTTTCGTTATATGGAAGAAAAGGATTTAGATGAAATTATTGAATTAGAACATGAATGTTTTACTGTGCCGTGGACTAAAGAAGCTTTCTTTAACGAACTTCATCAGAATCAATTCGCTACATATATAGTGTTAGAAGAAGAAGGAAAGATCATTGGATATTGTGGGGCTTGGCTAGTGATTGACGAGGCACATATTACGAATATAGCGGTTCTTCCTCAATATCGTGGAAGAGGTTTAGGAGAAGCGCTATTGAATAAGATGATTGATAAATGTAGAGAAGTTCATATTGAAAGAATGACCTTGGAAGTGAGAGTAAGTAATATTGTTGCACAATCTCTTTACAAAAAGCTTGGTTTTCAAGATGGTGCGATACGAAAAAATTATTATAGTGATAATCAAGAGGATGCGATTGTAATGTGGGTGAATATAGAGTGAAAGACACAATTATTTTAGGAATTGAGACAAGTTGTGATGAAACAGCAGTAGCCATTGTAAAGAATGGGACGGAAATCTTAGCTAATGTTGTGGCATCCCAAATTGAAAGTCATAAACGTTTTGGTGGTGTTGTTCCAGAAATTGCTTCTCGTCACCACGTAGAGTCAATGACCGTTGTTTTAGAAGAGGCATTAGAGCAAGCACATTTGGGTTATGAAGATATTGATGCTATTGCTGTAACGGAAGGACCAGGTCTTGTAGGAGCACTTCTTATTGGTGTAAATGCAGCTAAGGCTGTAGCTTTTGCGCATAGTATTCCACTTGTAGGTGTGCATCATATTGCAGGGCATATTTACGCGAATCGACTAGTAAAAGAGATGAAGTTTCCTCTACTATCATTAGTGGTTTCTGGGGGGCATACAGAGCTTGTTTATATGGAAGAGCATGGTTCATTTAAAGTGCTAGGAGAAACGCGTGATGATGCCGCTGGAGAAGCTTATGATAAGGTTGCGAGGACATTAAGCTTACCTTACCCAGGTGGCCCTCATATTGATAGATTAGCGCATGAAGGTAACCCGACTATTAAATTACCTCGAGCTTGGTTAGAAGAAGGTTCTTATGATTTTAGTTTTAGTGGTTTAAAGTCAGCTGTTATTAATACAATTCACAATGCAGAGCAACGTGGAGAGCATATTGAACCAGCAGATTTAGCAGCGAGCTTTCAAAATAGCGTAATTGATGTCCTTGTAACAAAGACATTGAAAGCTGCGAATGAATTACAAGTGAAACAAGTGTTATTAGCAGGTGGAGTAGCAGCTAATAAAGGCTTACGTGCTGCATTACAAACAGAGTTCTCAGCATTGCCGGATGTTGATTTAGTTATTCCGCCATTATCGCTTTGCACAGATAATGCAGCTATGATTGCAGCAATTGGGACAATAGCGTTTGAGCAAGGAAAAACGGCGGGGTATGATTTAAATGCAAACCCTGGGTTGGATTTAGAAGCTTAGAAAAGTGAAAGCGTCCTTTATAAGAGAACCTAGATGAAAGACCTAGAGATGATTTCTTCTCTAGGTCTTTTTTTATATAAAAACAATACAAAGTAATATTATTCTATGATATTATTTATCTTTCCAGTTAAAAATTATCAACAAAAGTTACTAAGAATAGAATAGATATCCCCAACTTTCATTTTTTATCCCCTTTTTTGTCCACATTAGAAATCGGTAAAAATTAACCTTTCAACAGGTTTTTCCACAGTATCCACAACTAAATGTTGAGTTATCCACAGCAAAACAGGTTATTCACATGTAAAATGGGACCGTTTTCAAGCTTATCCACAGAATTCTGAAAAGATTATTTAATATAAAAAGTTCGTCAGTTAGCATAGGAAAAAATAACGGAATAAGTATGTTATAAGAAATAATTTAAGGTTAAAAAACTAAAAATAATGTTATCAAAAAAGAGATTATCCTAATTTTCAGGATAATCTCTTGCATGC
>NZ_JBALMO010000074.1:0-32194 GCF_036963345.1 Bacillus sp. JJ722 | reverse complement strand
GTGTAAACCTACTTTAATCGCTTTCTCAAACTGATCTTTCGCTGCCATCAATTTATCGTTATCATAATATAAATTCCCTAATGCATAGTATGCTGCACCAGCGTTTTCATCAATTGATATTGCTTTATTATAAAAATTCTCTGCTTTGGCTACCTCACCAACTGCAGTTAACACGTTCCCAAAGTTAATATAAGAAACAGCCTCATTAGGATTTTCTTCAATTGCTTCAGAAAAAACCTTTGCCGCTTCTTCCCACTTACCTTCTTGCATATATTGAATGCCCTGTTCATTTTTGTTCATAACTATTCACACTCCATTTTTTCTATAAAGAAGTATATCATATTTCCTTTCTTACGTTACTCAGTAGAGCGCAAGTAGAAAGAATTATGATTGAATGGGATGCTTTTTAAAGAATTTCTCTACTTTTGCATCATCGCCAACCGTGTTATTTAATACTTCTTCATTCCATGCTTCTTTATCATCTGCATATTCTCTCACATCTTTACCGTAGAAATCGTTCATTTCTTGTCTTGTTATTTTGAAAGATTTAAGAGCTTTTGTATGTAATTTAAATTCAACGACATCAACATTTTCAATTAAAATAAAATAAGTCGTAGCATTGTTCAAAAAAGTTCTTTCTGTAACTTTATCATCCCAATCATCTTCAAAGGCTTCTTGTTTAATGTTTGTACCTTCTTTAACACCATAATCAATTGTAAGACCATACGGTTTCTGTTCTGTTTGTAAAGATACTTGTTTTACATATTTTCCACCTGGAAGTAAATAACTCATATTCACTACTGCACTAGAGTCTCCGATCGTAGAATCTTTAAAGACTAGAAGCTCTTCAACAGTATTCTCTTTCGTTTCTTCCTTCTTTGATTGACATCCCATTAATATCACACTACATAAGATTACTGAGCACATCATCATGATTATACGTTTCAATTTACATACACTCTCCTTTTTGTTGTACATCTTAGTTGAATGACAGATGAAAAACCTCAGCTCATAATCAGAACTGAGGTTTCTCATTTTATCCCGTTCAAACTGGCGCTAAGACTCTCACTTCAAAACGAAGCGAAATCAAAAGTGTTTAAGTGGGAGATTAAGCGCCAATAAGAACCCGATTGGTTCAACCACTAATCTTAGGGAAACCGCACCCCATCGATTAAAGTTTCACTTTATCTGCTAAAAAAGCACAGTCTCATTATCCTACATAAGTAAGCTGTTTACCATTCTTATATATAGTGTCAATCGTACCGCCACCTAGACATTCATCACCATCATAAAAAACGACAGCTTGGCCTGGCGTGATAGCACGTGTAGGTTCATCAAAAATAACCTCAACACGATCTTCAGCAAGTATCTTAACTGTTACTCCATTATCTGTTTGACGGTAACGGAATTTAGCCGTACATCTGAATTCTTTTGGTTTTGGTCGATTAGATACCCAGCTCAAGTTTACTGCTTGAAGAGAAGTAGAGTATAGTACATCATTCTCAAAACCTTGAGCAACATACAATACATTACGTTTTAAATCTTTTCCTACCGCAAACCAAGGTTCGCCGCTTCCACCAATCCCTAGACCATGACGCTGTCCAATTGTATGATACATTAAGCCATCATGTTTACCTTTAACTTCTCCGTCCATTGTTTCCATATTCCCTGGCTGTGCAGGTAAATAATTGCTTAAGAATTCTTTAAAGTTTCTTTCACCGATAAAGCAAATACCTGTTGAATCTTTTTTCTTCGCTGTCGCTAAGCCTGCTTCTGCCGCAATTCGACGCACTTCAGACTTTGGTAGATGTCCAAGTGGGAACATTACCTTTTCTAATTGTTCTTGTGTTAATTGATTCAAGAAGTATGTTTGATCTTTATTATCATCAACGCCGCGAAGCATCTTGTACTCACCATCACGGTGCTCTACCTGTGCATAATGACCTGTAGCTAAATAATCTGCTCCAAGGCTAATTGCATGTTCAAGAAACGCTTTGAACTTAATTTCTTTATTACACATTACATCTGGATTAGGTGTTCTACCTGCACGATATTCATCTAAGAAATACGTAAACACTTTATCCCAATATTGCTTTTCAAAGTTTACTGCATAGTAAGGGATACCAATTTGATCGCAAACTTTCATTACATCTTCGTAATCTTCAGTTGCTGTACAGAAACCATTTTCATCTGTGTCATCCCAGTTTTTCATAAAAATACCGATTACATCATAGCCTTGTTGTTTTAGAAGAAGTGCAGCCACAGAGGAGTCAACTCCTCCAGACATCCCTACTACAACGCGGGTATCTTTTGGTGCTTTAGTCATCGCTTTGAACCCCACTTTTATTTATTGTTTCGTAAGACGCTTTACAATTCTCACTATTTCATCAGCAACCTGTTTCACTTGGTCACTTGTATTGTTTATACCAAAACTAAATCGAATTGAATTCGTTGTTCTTTCATGATTTTTACCGAACATCGCTACTAACACATGTGATGGATCAATTGTGCCAGCAGTACAAGCTGAACCGCTAGAAGCTGCAATACCCAAAATGTCTAAATTAGCTAGCATAACTTCAATATTTACCCCAGTAAAGCTAATATTCAACACATGTGGTAAAGACTTCTCAAGCGATCCATTTACAGAAAAAGCGATTTGTGCTTCCGTGAAAATTCGAATCATTTGCTCTTTAAACTGTTTGTACAGTTCATGCTTTTTCTCCATCATATCATGTGCAATTAGAGAAGCTTTCGTAAACCCGACAATAGCAGGAAGGTTTTCTGTACCAGCTCTTCTCTTTCTTTCTTGCTCTCCTCCATGAAATACAGGCGCAAGTGTAATGTCTTCTCTACAATAAAGAAAACCAATTCCTTTAGGACCGTTAATTTTGTGTGAGGATACAGAAAGTAAGTCAATCTTCATTTCTTTTACATTTATAGGCATAATTCCATAGGCTTGTACAGCATCAGTGTGAAAGAACGCTTGATGTTCTTGTAGCATTTCCCCTATCGCTCGTACATCTTGAAGAGTTCCTACTTCATTATTTCCATATATAATAGAAACCAGTATTGTATCATCTCTTAACGCACTTTGTAAGTCTTCAAGCGATATTTGCCCTTGTTCATTAACTGGTAAATACGACACTTCAAATCCTTGCTTCTCCAAATATTGACATGTATGCAATACAGCATGATGTTCAATCGCTGTCGTAATAATATGTTTACCTTTTGATGCATATGCATGAGCTACTCCTGAAAGTGCATGATTATCACTTTCTGTACCACCACTAGTAAAAATGATTTCATTTTCTTTAGCTACAATTGTAGTTGCAAGTTGTCTACGCGCTTCGTTAACAACTTTACGAGCTTCTCTTCCAAAGAAGTGAATACTTGATGGATTTCCGAAATTCTCTTGCATCGCGTTCATCATTTCATGTGCTACATCTGGATGCATAGGAGTTGTAGCGGCATGATCGAGATAGATTCGTTCCACTACCTCTCCCTCCTTTATTTTAAGTAATTCATTTACTTTATTATATGAATAGCCAAGTGGTCAATGGAGACTTCGTGAACGAAGCCCCGATATACTTTAAATATAATACATGTAAGATTCTATATTATCATCTTCATTGTAGTTTGCTAAGTCTTCTAAAGTTGTTGTATCTAATACGTCCTTTACTGCATCACGAATACGAATCCATAAAGCTCTTTTTGCTGGCTCTTCATCTTCAATACCTTCTACTGGACTAATAGGTCCTTCTAATACGCGAATGATATCACCAGATGTAATGGCACTAGGATCTTTTGCTAGCACATATCCACCGTATGCACCTCTAATACTTCTTACTAGACCAGCATTTCTTAACGGCGCAATTAATTGCTCCAAATAGTGTTCAGATAAATCATGTGTTTGAGCAATTGACTTTAATGAAGTAGGACCTTCTCCATGCTTCTTTGCTAGTTCAATCATAATCGTTAAACCATAACGTCCTTTAGTAGAAATTTTCATATATATAGCACCCCAATTAAATTTATTACAAAATGTTTATGTATTATCGTAAATTGTACAATAATCAGCATAAAATAGACTTTTGAAATTATATCATACTTAAGTATAACAATGTATTTACTTCTATTATACCGTATTGTGATAAACTACAAACATTTTAAACTTATATATAAAGGATTCCCTAAGCAATTAAATCTAAATTCAACTCCAAAATAACACCGAAAGAAGCCATGCTCGATTTTTTAATAGAGCATGGCGACTATCAGGTTAGACAAGAATTATGATTGGATTCGACCACTTATTTTGAAGCGCTTTTAATCGCTCTTACTGCTACAGCTGCAAATTGACCACGCGTAGTAGAAGAATGTAAATCAAATTTACCATTGCTACCAAGCATTAGCTTATTAGTAGCTACTACTTGAACAAAATTGTAGCCCCAATAAGACTTCGGAACATCTTTAAATACAACAGGCGTACCCACTGTCTTCAAATGGAAAGTTGCTGTCACTACTTTTGCTAATTGAATGCGTGTAAGTGTGTCATTAGGATTAAATTTCTCCGCTTTCGCAAATACACCAAGCGCTGTTAGCTTCGCGATTGCCATATACGCTGGATGCTCTTTCGGTACATCTTTAAATCCTGGATCTGCAGGTATTTCTTTCGTAGTCGGGATAGAATTGTATAGAATCGTTGCTACTTCTGCTCTAGTAATCTCTTTGTCTGGATAAACAAATCCTTTATCATCTACTCTTAATAGTTTGTTTGACACTAAATATTGCAATTCTTTCTCAGCCCAATGACCTTTTGTATCCACCGGTACAATCGGTTCTGGTTTTGGTTCCGGTGTTGCTTGCTTTGCAATAGCTTCTAATAACGCAGCACTCATGATTTTATATCCATCTAGATTAGGATGAATATCTGTCGGGTTAGGCAGGTTCTTCTTTAATATTTCCATATTATCTCCACCCATTTGGTCATATACAGAAACAAACGTTGCTCCCCCAAGAGTAGTAGCTTCAGAGATTGTTTTGTTTAATGATTTTGCAAGTAATGAAAGCTGAGTAACTTGAGTCACGTCAGGAAGATATGGAAACGGGAAATAAATACCCATTACATAAACTTTTGCGTCTGGATTTAATGCTTTAATTGCTCCGAGAACTTTTCCATAGTTTGTAGCAATTTCTTGTAATTGAGCTGGCACTTTCGTTACATCGATCGCAATTGTCCCTGCATTTAAATCAATTTTAGCCTCTTTTAGAAGATCATTTGCTCCAGCCGAGATTGTAATTAGGTTGGATTTCTTAACTGCTTCTTGCAGCTTAGAATCTTTTGATAACTTGTTTAACACATCCACTGTTGTATCACCGGATTTAGCAAATTCTTTCGAATAGCTTCCAAGTACGTTCTTTCCTTTAAAAGCCTCAGCTGTAAAATCAGAAAAGCTCGAATCTATCTTCTTGTATGGTGTTTGACCTACTGCTAACGAATCACCGAGTGACAAATAATTTACTTGTTTAGCTTGTGCTGCTGATGATGGCGAGCTTGCCAAGCTCAGAAATAACGCAAAAACCAAAATAAAACTTAAAATACTTCTAGACATTTTTTTCATCGTTTCACTCCTATCCTTTTCTTTTCGACTATTATATAGAATATAACTCTGTAACTTTATGAAACTAGTAATAAATTAATGCAAAAAAAGTGACACCACTCATAATTAAAAATTATTTCATGGTGTCACTTTCGTTTATAAATTTATTACACATTATATTTGTAGTTAATTTTAACAAACCATCCAATAAATGTGAATTATTTTTTTGATTGATTTCTCAGACCATTTAATCGATCATGAATCATGGCTAACTTTTTTTCTTCACCAGCATTTTTCGGCTGATAATACACTGTATCTTGCAATTCCTTCGGTAAATATTCTTGATACACCCAGCTATTAGGATAATCATGCGGATATTTATAGCCTATCCCATGCCCTAATTCTTTTGCTCCTTGATAATGAGCATCCTTCAAATGCGAAGGAATATCACCCGTTCTTCCTTTTCGAATATCAGCAATAGCTGCATCTAAAGCAGTATAAGCCGAGTTTGATTTAGCAGATAAGCACAATTCAATTACTACATTCGCCAAAGGAATTCTAGCTTCTGGGAGTCCAAGTCGTTCTACCGTTTGGATAGCAGGCAACACTCTTGCACAAAGATCTGGATTTGCTAGCCCTATATCTTCGTAACCAATTACAAGCAAACGTCGACAAATTGCTACTAAATCTCCACCTTCTAAAAGCCGAGCAAGATAATGCAAAGCTGCATTCACATCACTACCTCTAATACTCTTCTGAAAGCTTGAAAGTAAAGAATAGTAGATATCGCCCTTGTTATCATGCGTAAATCCTTTATTCTCAATACTTTGATTGACCGTATCTTCCTCCACTACAATCGCGCCATCTTCACTACGTTCTGATGCCATGACTATATCTTCGAGTAAATTCAAAGCTGTTCTTCCATCACTTGTTGTAGCCGCGATTTTGTCTAGTAAAGGTTCTTCGATAGATATGTTCATTTTTCCTAATCCTTTATCGGCATCCGTAACCGCTCGTTCTAATAACTTCTTAATTGCGGGTGCTGATAATGGTTGTAATTGTTTAATTTGTCCACATCGTGACCGAATCGCACTGTTTACGCTATGAAAAGGATTTTCTGTCGTTGCACCAATTAAAACAAATACACCTTCCTCTAACGCTTTCAAAAGAGAGTCTTGTTGGCTTTTGTTAAAGCGATGAATTTCATCAAGAAATAGAAGAGCATTTCTTGTTAAACGTGCTTCTTCAATCACATTTTCTACATCTTTCTTACCGCATGTTGTCGCGTTTAAAGCATAGAAATCTCTCTTCGTACTTCCAGCAATGGCATACGCTAGCGAAGTTTTTCCTGTACCAGGTTCACCATATAAAAGCATCGAAGGAACATGTCCATTTTTAATCATCTTATATAGAGCAGACTTAGGTCCGATAATGTGCTCTTGACCAACAACTTCTTCAATGATAGAAGGTCTTAATCTATGTGATAAAGGTTCATGATACATGACTGCAAAACCTCCTTACTTAGCATAATCCACTACTTACTTGTCATCACTCATGCGTACAATTTTCACATCTTTCAAGACTTCTCGAACTACCCAGCTTGCCGCAATTAAGCCAGCAACAGAAGGAACAAAAGCATTAGAAGATGGTGGCATTTTCGCCTTGCGAATACTAGCCTCATCATTTCCTACTTCTTTTCGAACATCTTCACGAATTACAATGGGACTCTCATCAGAGAATACAACTGTAATACCTTTTCTAATACCTTCTTTACGTAATCTTATACGAATGACTTTCGCCAACGGATCCGTATGCGTCTTAGAAATATCGGCTATTTGAAAACGTGTTGGATCCATTTTATTCGCAGCACCCATACTAGAGATGATAGGAATATTGCGCTTTAAGCACTCTTTCATTAGGTGAATCTTATATGAAATAGTATCAGAAGCATCCACTACGTAATCTAATCCATAGCTGAAGAATTGTTCATACGTTTCTTCCGTATAAAACATCTTCAAAGAAATCACTTCACATTCTGGATTGATATCAGCTATTCTTTCTTTCATTAAATCTGCTTTGAATTTGCCAACAGTTGAAAGCAATGCATGTAACTGGCGATTCACGTTAGTTATATCAACATCATCTTTATCTACTAATATCAATCGCCCCACTCCAGATCTTGCTAACGCTTCTGCAGCGAATGATCCAACTCCACCAATTCCTAATACAGCTACAGTTGTATTCTTTAATTTTTCCAATCCTTCCGTCCCAATTGCTAACTCGTTTCTTGAAAACTGATGTAACATATCTTCCAACTCCATCTTCATATATTAGTAAAACACTTTAATTTCACATTTTAACAAGAACATATGTTTTTATGTATTATAAAATAATATGCAGTAAATGACAAAGTCTCTTGTTATAAAGAAAAGCGCAAGCGCCCGTTTTGCTCCGTATCTTCTTTCGCCCATCGACTGAGATAAAAGAAACACGAAGAGCGACCACTAAAAAGGGACCAGTTAGGTACCTTGTAAAATTATATACTTTTTTACCTGAAATAAAAAACGGAGCACCTCTTTACAAGAGATTCTCCGTCTTTAATCGAAAGCCTTAGCTTGAAAAGGAAGGCTTATGTTATAAATCAAAGCGTAAGAGTCCCAATCGTGCCGTTTCCGCCTTCGTTTTGAACCCGCTCTACGCAGGTGGGTGCTCTGTTTGCAACATTGTAAGTCCACAACGAATGAGGCATTTACGCATTTGCAAAACTTCGGGCTCCCAAAACTATAAGTGTTCGGTCAAAACTTATAGGTGAAGATAACGTACACATCAGGACTCTTACTTGTTGAATGTATCATAGCATACTAAAACATTCATTATCAAGTGATACTAGGTGATTATTTAGTCCTTTTTTTGCCCAGTTAATGCCAGACGTAATTCAATTAATTGGTCTACACTTACTTGGCTTGGCGCACTAGTTAATAAGCAGCTTGCGCTTGCTGTCTTAGGGAATGCAATTGTATCTCTTAAGTTACTTCTACCTGCTAGTAACATTACTAAACGGTCTAAACCAAGAGCAATACCACCATGTGGAGGTGTACCATATTCGAATGCATCCAGTAAGAAGCCAAATTGTTCTTTTGCTTCTTCAGCAGAGAATCCTAGAACTTCAAACATCTTTTCTTGAACATCTCTTTCAAAGATACGAAGTGATCCACCACCAAGCTCATAACCATTTAATACTAAGTCATATGCTTGTGCACGAACATTTTGTGGTTCTGAATCTAGCTTATCAAGATCTTCTCTGAATGGCATTGTAAATGGATGGTGAGCAGCGAAATAACGTCCTGATTCTGCATCATACTCTAATAATGGCCAATCCGTTACCCATAAGAAATTGAATACATTTTCGTCAATTAAGCCTAATTCTTTACCAAGTTTTACACGAAGAGCACCTAATGCATCCGCTACAACTGTTTTATTATCAGCAACGAATAATAATAAGTCACCATCTTGTGCTTCTAAAGTTGCTTGAAGTGCCGCACCTTCTTCACCTTCAAAGAATTTCGCAATCGGTCCTTTTAAGCCTTCAGCATCTACTTTCAACCAAGCTAAACCTTTTGCACCGTATACAGCAGCAAATGCGCCTAGTGCATCAATATCTTTACGAGAATACTTCTCTGCAGCACCTTTAACATTGATTGCTTTAACTTGTCCACCTGTTGCAACAGCACTTGCAAACACTTTAAAGCTTGAATCCTTCACGATTTCAGAAACATCTACTAACTCAAGACCAAAACGAGTATCAGGCTTATCAGAACCGAAACGGCTCATTGCTTCGTCATAAGTCATTCGTGGTAAAGGTAACGTAATATCAATACCTTTAACATCTTTCATAACTTTTTGCATCATGCTTTCAGTCATGCTCATGATATCTTCCTGGCTCATGAAGCTTGTTTCAATATCGATTTGTGTAAATTCAGGTTGACGATCTGCACGTAAGTCTTCGTCACGGAAACAACGAGCAATTTGATAGTAGCGCTCAAAACCTGAAACCATTAACAACTGCTTAAATAATTGAGGGCTTTGCGGTAAAGCATAGAATTCTCCATCGTGTACACGACTTGGTACTAAATAGTCACGTGCACCTTCTGGAGTGCTCTTTGTTAACATTGGTGTTTCAATGTCTAAAAATCCTTCTGAATCTAAGTAGTTACGAACGGTCTTAGTTACGTCATGACGCATTTTAAATGTTTCATACATTTTCGGACGACGAAGATCAATATAGCGATATTTTAAACGAAGATCTTCCGATACTTCAGCTTTATCATCAATTAAAAACGGCGGAGTTTTCGCTTCATTTAAAATCGTAACTTCTTCAACTGTTACTTCAATTTTACCTGTATTTAAATTTGGATTTACCGTTTCTTCAGCACGAGCAACAACTGTACCTACAAGGCTTATTACATACTCATTTCGAATTTTTTCCGCTATTGCTAAAGCTTCTGTTGATAAATCTGGATTAAACACTACTTGAACGATTCCAGTGCGGTCACGAAGGTCAATGAAAATTAGTCCCCCAAGGTCTCTTCTTTTTTGTACCCAACCTTTTAGAGTTACTTTTTCTCCGATGGCACTTTCTGATACTTCACCACAAAAATACGATCTGCCAAACATCCCTATTTCCTCCCTTTTTGCTGTTCCATTTTGAACTCTTCGATGAAACTTGTTAAATTAAGCTCTTTCTGCTCACCAGTTTCCATGTTCTTCAATGTAATCTTATTATTATTAAGTTCATCGTCACCAAGTACCGCTACAAAACGCGCTTTTGTACGATCTGCTGCTTTAAACTGCGCTTTCACTTTTCGATTGTTGTAATCTTTATCTACAGAAAAGCCATTTTGACGTAATTCATTTACTAATTTAACACTGTAATCTTTTGCTGCATCACCAAGCGCGACAACATAAATGTCCGTTGTTTGTTCGATTGGTAAGGTAACACCTTCTGCTTCCAATGCTGCAATTAATCTTTCAATACTTAAAGCAAATCCAATTCCAGGTACTTCTGGTCCACCGAAATCTTCTACTAAACCATGGTAACGACCACCACCACAAAGCGTTGTAATCGCACCAAACCCTTTAGCATTACTCATAATTTCAAATGCTGTGTGATTATAATAATCTAATCCACGCACTAGTGTAGCATCTACTGTGTATGGAATATCCATATCATCTAAATGTTTCAATACTTTATCAAAATACGAACGAGATTCATCGTTCAAATAATCGAAAATAGACGGTGCCGTTTTCATTAGATCGTGATCACGGTCTTTTTTACAATCTAAAATACGTAGAGGGTTTTTCTCTAAACGATTTTGACAGTCGCCACAAAACTCACCAATATGAGGTTTAAAGTGATCGATTAAAGCTTGTCGATGTGCCGTACGACTTTCAATATCACCTAAAGAGTTGATGACAAGCTTTAATTCTTTAAGTCCTAGCGCTTTATACAGATTCATTGCTAAGCTAACTACTTCAGCATCGATAGCCGGATCGGCACTTCCAATTGCCTCTACTCCAAATTGTACGAATTGACGGAAACGACCTGCTTGTGGTCTTTCATAACGGAACATCGGTCCGTTATAAAACAATTTCACAGGTTGTGTTGCCCAACCAAACATCTTATTCTCTACGAAAGAGCGAACAACAGCAGCTGTACCTTCTGGGCGAAGAGTTAAACTACGATCGCCTCTATCAGTAAAAGTGTACATTTCTTTCTGTACGATATCAGTTGTTTCACCAACACCTCTTTGAAATACCTCTGTATGTTCAAAGATCGGCGTACGAATTTCACTATATTGATATCTCCTGCACAAGTCTCTTGCTACACTTTCAATGTATTGCCAGATTGCCGCTTGTTCAGGAAGGATGTCTTGCGTTCCCCTAGGGATTTGCATACTCATTACTTATTCCTCCTCCATGGTTCACTACATACAAAAAAAACCCTCGTCTCTTGTAAACAATATTACAAGGGACGAGAGTTATCATTTCCCGTGGTACCACCCTAATTCAAAATGCACATTAAAAGCATTTCCTTAGAAAACAGTTAACGCCTGTTCACGTTCTTCTCCTACTAAAGAGAGAGCTCTTTTTCAGAGAGAAACCTACGAAGTGTTCGTTCATTAAGCATCGATGTAGGAAAGCTTACAGCCCACGACTTTCCCTCTCTTGACCCAATAGTCCTAATTACTTTTCTCCATCATCGGTTTTGTATATAAAATGAATTATATGTAATTATCATTATTTTACTAATAATAATTGTCTCTACAAGTATTGTCAAGAATTTACCCGAAATATTCATAAAACGTAAAGACTTTTATAATTTGCTCACAAAACTTTATTGTTCCTGTTTCGTTATATGGTCATTTTATCGTTTTTTTACTTAATAAATAACGGTATAATACCTATGAACGACCAAGGTATTTTTTTAGTTTTTTCACATCTCTCACATGTAAACCAAACTCACTTGCAAGTTCAACCATATTATTATTTTGTTCTTTTTGGATAAAGTCGTGAAAATCAACACCAAATAATTGATTCGACCCAGAATGACTCAAGCTGTTCTTTTCATTATATTTCATTTCTTTTCCTCCTAAATAATCCTGCAGTAGTCATTACTTATCCTGTCCTTTTTTACGGAAATATTATCATAGGAGAATTGGAAATTTATTCAGTAAAAAATAGTTAAGAAAATTTAGAGGTGCATTTACATTGAAAGTTAAATTTAGCCTAATTATTATGACCACTCTTCTCATCTTTGCTTCTAGTAATAGTAGTTATGCTAAAGGCGAGACCGTTACAGTGAAGGAACCAAGTGTCAATGCAAGAAGCGGTCCAGGCACTGAATACGAGATTGTTGATCAATTACAAAAAGATGAAACATTTACTGTTCTAAAGCGAGAAGAAGATTGGATTAAAATTCAGCTATCAAAGAAAAAAAACGCATGGGTTGCTGATTGGGTTGTAACCCTAAATGAAGAAAAAAAAGGCTTAAAGCCTCCGTTCGCAACCATTACGGCTTCATCAATCGAAGTATACAGTCAACCATCATTTGAAGGTAAAAAAATAGCCACTGTGAAAAAAAATAATGATTATAAAATCATTAAAGAGAAAAATAATTGGCTCCAAATTCAATTATCGAACGATAAAAAAGGCTGGGTACCAAAATGGTTTACACGAAGTTACACAAAAGAAACCATTAATTCAACTAAAGATATGAAAGTGACTGTATTATACGATGACGTACCATTACGAAAATCAACTTCTCCGTATAGTGACATTGTAAAAACTGCTTCAAAAGGCGATGAATTGACAGTAACCGCAGTAAAGAAAAATACATATGAAGTAAAGTTGTCATGGGGTAAAAAAGCATATGTATCTGGATGGCTTGTTCAAGCTTCAGAAAATACACCACAAATCAAAATGGTAGGTAAACAGCATGATTTTACAAACAAGACCATCGTCATTGATCCTGGACATGGAGGAAATGATAGCGGAACGATAGGAGCAAATCAAACACTAGAGAAGAACTTAACATTACATACAGCACAGCTTCTTCAAAGACTGTTAGTAACTTCTGGAGCAAATGTTTTTCTTACAAGAGATGAGGACGAATATGAAACACTGTCATCAAGAGTGAAATATTCTAATATGCTCGAGCCTGATGCATTTATTAGCATTCATTATGATAGTGCAGAACAAAGTGATCTAAGAGGTGTAACTCCATATTACTATCACAGCTCTCAAAAACCGCTTGCTCGTGCAATCCATTATAGCCTACAAGACAAAAGTAACCTAACTATTAGAGAAGAACGATTTGGTGATTATCATGTTCTACGACATAATAGCCAGCCATCTGTTTTACTAGAATTAGGCTATCTAAGCAATAGAGAGGAAGAAGAAATCGTTACATCATATGATTATCAACAAGATATTGCAACTGCGATTTATGATGGATTAGGAAATTACTTTTCTGGCGGAAAATGATTTCCTTATGTGCATAATAAAAGACCCACTCCTTAAAGCGGGTCTTTTATTATTTCTCAAGTATAAGTGTTACAGGGCCATCGTTCACAAGCTGAACATCCATCATTGCTCCAAATACGCCTGTTTCCACTTTAACGCCTTTTTGCTTCAGCATTTCATTAAAAAGATTATACATTTCCGTTGCGTGTTCAGGTCTTGCCGCTGCCATAAAGTTTGGTCTTCGGCCTTTTTGGCAGTCGCCGTATAATGTGAACTGAGATACAGATAAAATGTCTCCTCCAACATCTAATAATGAGTGATTCATCTTACCTTCTGCATCTTCAAAAATACGGAGATTTACAATTTTATCAGCCAAGAATTCCACTGCTTCTTTTGTGTCTTCATGCGTTACACCGACAAGCAACACGAGACCTTTATCTATTGTTCCAACCGTTTCACCATCAACTGTTACACTTGCTTCTTTAGATCGTTGCAACACTATCTTCATGTCGTACTCCTTAATTCAAGATCCTTCTAACTGCATAAACATCAGGTATTTGTTTAATACGATCAACTACTTTTTGTAAATGACTCACATTTTGAATGGAAAGTGACATATTAATAAGCGCCAATCTATTGCGATCTGTTTTACCTGATACGGCAGATATATTTGTTTTCGTTTCCGTTACAACCTGAAGTACTTCGTTTAATAAACCTCGGCGGTCGTATCCGTTTATTTCGATATCAACATTATATTCTTTCGTATCGCAATAATTTGTCTCCCATTCAACTGGGATTAAGCGAGCTTCTACATCTTCACCAACGATATTAGGACAATCACTACGATGTACAGAAACACCTCGCCCCTTTGTAATAAAGCCAACAATATCATCGCCTGGTACTGGATTACAACATCTTGATAAGCGAATTAATAAATTATCTATTCCTTTAACTCGAACACCTGATTCGCGTTTTCTTGGCGAAGAAAACGTCTTCAACGTTGATGTTGCTTCTGTAATTGTTGTTAACTGTTCTTGCTCTTTCTTTTTACGCCATTTCTCTGTTAAACGATTGGCGATTTGCAGAGCTGTAATACCATTGTAGCCAACAGCCGCATACATATCATCATTGTTTGTAAAGTTGTACTTTTCCGCTATTCTCTTAATATTTTCAGCTGTAAGAACTTCTTTCAATTCGAAGCCCATATTTTTAATTTCTTTTTCTACTAATTCCCGACCTTTTTCAACATTTTCTTCACGTCGTTGCTTTTTAAAATACGCACGTATTTTATTTTTCGCTTGTGATGTTTGTGTAATTTTCAGCCAATCTTGACTTGGTCCATATGAATGTTTTGAAGTAAGAATTTCAATAATATCGCCGGTTTTCAACTTGTAATCAAGCGGAACCATTTTACCGTTCACTTTCGCTCCAATTGTTTTGTTACCAATTTCCGAGTGAATACGGTATGCAAAATCAATTGGAATCGAACCAGAAGGAAGCTCGATCACATCGCCTTTTGGCGTGAAAATAAACACCATGTCTGAGAATAAATCAATTTTTAAAGACTCCATGAATTCTTGTGCATTCGTTGCATCATCTTGGAATTCAAGGATTTCTCTAAACCATGTTAATTTCTCTTCTAACGGCTCTTGAGCCTTCACTTCTTTACCTTCTTTATAAGCCCAGTGTGCCGCAATACCATATTCAGCAATTCGATGCATGTCAAACGTACGAATTTGCACCTCAAGAGGATCACCTTTCGGTCCAATCACAGTAGTATGCAACGACTGGTACATATTAGGCTTAGGCATGGCAATATAATCTTTGAATCTACCAGGCATCGGCTTCCAACAAGTATGAATAATACCAAGAACAGCATAACAATCTTTAATACTATTTACTTGAATTCGAACAGCCAATAAATCATAAATTTCACTAAACTGCTTGTTTTGCATAGCCATTTTTCGATAAATACTATAGATATGCTTTGGACGTCCATAGATTTCTGCTTTGATTTGAACTTCTTCTAATCGATCTCTTACTTCATCCACAACTTCTTCTAAATATTCTTCGCGCTCATTGCGCTTCTTCTTCATTAAGTTTACAATACGATAATATTGCTGTGGGTTTAAATAACGTAGAGCAATGTCTTCTAATTCCCACTTAATGGTTGATATACCAAGGCGGTGTGCAAGAGGAGCAAAGATCTCTAACGTTTCATTCGAAATTCTACGTTGCTTTTCAAATGGTAAATGCTTTAGTGTACGCATATTATGAAGACGGTCTGCTAACTTAATTAATATAACTCGTATGTCTTGAGCCATCGCCACAAACATTTTGCGGTGATTTTCTGCTTGTTGTTCCTCATGTGATTTATATTTAATTTTACCTAGCTTTGTAACTCCATCTACAAGCATAGCAACTTCTTGATTAAAGTTGTTTTCAATATCCTCCAATGTTACATCTGTATCTTCGACAACATCATGGAGAAAACCAGCTGCAACCGTCGAAGCATCTAGTTCAAGATCAGCTAATATACCTGCTACTTGAATAGGATGAATAATATATGGTTCTCCTGATTTTCTATATTGTTCTTTATGAGCATCCTCAGCAAATAAGAATGCTTTCTCAACTATTGCAACATCCTCCGGCTGCAAATACCCTTTTGTTCGTTCAATCACTTGTTTTGAAGTTACTATTTGTTCGTTCGCCATGAAACCACCTTAAATGTATAGTAGAAATGCTCGGTCAATTACCGTTAGCCGCTATAAACTTATCCCGAATTCTATATAAAAAAATACTTATAATATTTTAATGTATTATTTCTATTATCGAGAAAAAATGAAAGAATGTAAAGTGGTTAATCCTTCATTTTTCCATTATTCCTCTAATGCAAATGCTTTCATTACTAAAAAACAAACAATAAAGTTATATACCATTATTTTCACTTTTCCTAAAATTAAACATTTCCAATATGAAATAAAAAACCTTGTCTATTACGACAAGGCTTTTATTCTATAGTAAGTTTTATGATGTTATTAGAAGTCCATTAATGTTAATACATCATAGCCATCAAGCTTAGAACGTCCGTCTAACTCTTTCAGCTCAATTAAGAATGCAATTCCAGCAACAATACCACCTAGTTCTTCAACAAGCTTAATTGTAGCATCAATTGTACCACCTGTAGCCAATAAGTCATCCGTGATAAGAACACGTTGTCCAGGTTTAATAGCATCTTTATGAATTGTTAATACATCGCTTCCGTATTCAAGCCCATATTGAACTTTAATCGTTTCACGAGGTAGTTTTCCTTCTTTACGAACTGGTGCAAAACCCACTCCTAATGAATAAGCAACAGGACATCCAATAATGAATCCACGCGCTTCCGGTCCGACTACTAAATCGATTTGTTGTTCTTTTGCATATAGAACGATTTGATCTGTAGCATAGCGGTAAGCATCACCGTTGTCCATTAAAGTTGTAATGTCTTTAAATACGATACCTGGTTTTGGCCAATCAGGTACGATTGTAATAAATTGCTTTAAATCCATGACTTAGTTTCCTCCTTGAGTTCTTTCCCTTCAAGATAACATTGCATCGTTTTATATAGTTGGTCATATGAAGAATAAAGAAGCTCATTTTCCAATTTAATTTGTTGCTGTTTTTTTATATAAGATGGAGCTTCGCTCACATCTCGCTTTTTAGCTTGTTTAACAATGGAGATAAATCCATTATCAATTGTAACAAAACCTAATTCTAAAAACACCTGACAGATGAAATCAACTGTATCAATCGACCAACCTTTATGCTTGGCGATATCAGCACTATAACGTTTCACATCAAATGAGCCTTTCTTTATAATTAAAGCATACATCCACTTGAAATGATCACGTGTTGGCAAAGTACTGAAGAAATGCTGTTGACTTTGGAAGAAATGTGTATAAATCCGCTTAGGTTGTTTACCCACAAGTAAATTATTCAAAATCTCTTCATCTTTCGGCATGTCTACTAGAACCACATTATAATTCGTTAGCTCTTCTGAAACAGCTTGTTCAACGCTCTCTATAAGCACAATATCACGCTGTTCATCAGGCGATATTTGTTGCAAAATATGGTTATTAAACACCACTAGCTTTGTATCGGCATTAGGAACGCCATTCAATATTTGCGTTATATTCTTATTACCACGAACATCAAATAATTGCCAATGCTCTACTGCAACATCTTGTAAAAATATTTGTGGTTTCCTTATGTTATTCCATTCATTAATGGATAATTCTCCAATGACTGATAATGTAGCATTACGAGTAATCTCATCACAGTAATCGCCCATTCCAAAGCCAACAGCATCTAATGATGCTTGACCATCCTTAAACATAGCTTTCAAATGATTTCCTTCAGCTCCAATTCGTTTAAGTGAAGCAAGTTTAACATCTGGAAGCAAAATTCGTGGCTTCGGATTAGCCATTCCAAAAGGAGCTAGTTTACCCATTTCAGCTATTGTTTCAATGTTAGCATCTTCCAGCGTAATGGCAGCATCGATCTTCGTAATTGGAATAAAATCTTCCACATTTAATACTTCGTTAGCAAATGTATTTAATCGTTGTCTTAAATCATCAACATCTTCGATTTTCAATGTCATTCCTGCAGCCATCGGATGACCACCAAAATGTGGTAAAATATCTCGACATTTTGATAAATTATGATACAAATCAAAGCCAGCAATACTTCGGGCTGACCCTTTTGCTAACCCTTTTTCACGATCATAACTTAACACAATTGTTGGACGATAATACTTTTCAACTAACTTAGAAGCAACAATTCCGATAACGCCAGCGTTCCAACCTTCTGCACCAACAATGAGAACATTGTTTTCGTCTGTTGGATAACGCTCTTCCACTTGCCTAATTGCGTCCTTCGCAATTTCTGAAACAATAGTTTGTCTTTCCTTGTTTAAAGAGTCAATCTCTTCAGCAATCGCAGAAGCAAATGTAGCATCCTTTGTAAGTAATAAATCTACAGCAGGATCTGCATCGCCCAAACGACCAGCCGCATTAATTCTTGGTGCAATGCCAAAACCAATACTATCTTCATTTAAGGTATTTATCTCGATTCCAGCTTTTTGAAACAGCGCTAACAAGCCTGGACGCCTTGTTTGTTTCATTTGTTGAATACCTTTTGCAGCAATTAACCGATTTTCATCTTTTAGCGGAACTAAATCAGCAATTGTTCCTATCGCTGCGATTTCTAGAAGAGATGTCGGCACTTCCCCCAATAAGGCTTGTGCTAATTTAAACGCTACACCCACACCTGCTAGGTCTTTACATGGGTATACGCTATCTTCTAGTTTAGGATGAATAATGGCATATGCCTCTGGTAATTCTGGCCCTGGCTCATGGTGATCCGTAATGATGTAATCCATACCTAATTCACCCGCTAATTTCGCTTCAGCCAAAGCAGAAATACCCGTATCAACAGAAATAATCAAATCAGTTCCATTATCTTTTGCCAGTCGGAATGCACCTTCATTTGGCCCATAACCCTCTGAGAATCGATTAGGTATATAAAAGTCTACATTTGCATTTAGAGATGTCAACGTCTCCATAAGAACCGTTGTACTACTTACCCCATCTGCATCATAGTCACCAAAAATCAATATATTCTCACCTTCAGCAATAGCACGTTGAATTCGTTGCACAGCTTTATCCATATCTTTAAACAAGTATGGGTCATGAAATTCTAGATTTTCTAAAAATAAAAATGACCGTGCAGCATCAACAGTATTAATGCCACGGTTCACTAATAATTGCGCGACTAACGGTGTAATATGTAATGCTTTAGTCAACTGTTCTGCAGTAAGCAAGTCGGATTGTTCAATATTCCAACGAGTTTTTGACTGTAACATAAAATCACCCCTCAACCTTCATCATTATACAGAAGTGATTGATGGGTTGCAATGGATTTAGTGCTTCCATAGATTGTATAAATAATTTTTCAACTTTCTTTCATTCGTAATCTCTGCTCTTAAAGTAATAATTACACATTAATTGTAATTATTTCTCTACAGAGATAAAAGAGGTTTTGAAAAGTACCACCTTTTCAAAACCTCTTCATTTACCTATACTTGCGCTTCATCTGTTCTCTTTTTCTTCTCAACATAAGTGATTAAAACGCCTTTTTTCTTCAATTCTTTAATTTTCAAGTCTAGCCATATTTGTGATGCGATGAATACTGAAGAATATGCACCACACACTAAACCGATAAATAATGCAATAGAGAAAGTGAAGATAGACTCACTACCAAAGAATACAAGAGCAACAACCGTAATAAGTACCGTCATGATTGTATTAATTGTACGAACCATCGTTTGACGTGTACTAATATTAACGATTTCTTCAAGCTCTTGAACCGTTTTGATTTTACGTTTCTTCCTCATATTTTCACGAATACGGTCAAATGTAACGATTGTGTCATTGATCGAGTAACCAATAATGGTTAGAATCGCAGCAATAAAGTTTAAATCTACTTCTAAACGTAAAACGCTGAATAACGTGATGATAAAGAATGCATCATGTAGCAATGCAATAACAGCCGGTAAACCCATTCTCCATTCAAAACGAATTGAAACATAGAGGATGATTCCAAGCGATGCAATTAATACAGAGATTAAAGCATTCTTCGCTAGTTCTTTACCTACCGTTGGAGATACCGCACTAATATTTGGCTCATGACCATATTTATCCTTAAAATAATCTTTTACCTCAAGAATTTCAGCTTTATCAAGAACGTCTTGTGTACGAACGACAGCCACTTCATTCTTATCTCCCGATAAAACAGGATCCTCACCATCTATTTTCAAATGTTGCAAATCAGCTTCGACTTGTTCTGTATTTGTAAATGGTTTATCTGATGTAATTTCTAGACGTGTACCACTTGTAAAGTCAATACTTAAATTCAACTTGAAAACAATTAAGAAAATAATCCCTATAACTGTAATCAAAGAAGAAATCGTATAGAAAATTTTACGTTTACTTACAAAGTCAATACGATCAAATTTGGTCGGTAACGATAGAACGTCCACAGACTTATGAATTGGGTGAATATCCTTCTGCTTAACACCAAACCATCCTGGTCGTTTATCAAGGAATCCACTTTGAACACATAATGCTAATAATAGACGTGTTACAAATACGTTTGTGAAGATCCCCATGATAATACTGATAATTAACATCGTTGCGAAACCTTTAACAGAGCTTTCCCCAAAGTAGAACATAACTCCTGCTGCTAAAAGCGTCGTTAAATTCGCATCGATAATTGTAATAAATGAAGTCTTATTACCATTTTTATTGGCTGATCTAATACTTCTACCTATTCGTATTTCTTCCTTAATACGCTCATATGTTATAACGTTGGAGTCTACTGCCATACCAACCCCTAGTATCAATGCCGCTATACCTGGAAGCGTTAGCGTTGCATTCATCCAATCGAATACAAGCAAGATCAAATATATATAAGCTGATAATGTAATCGTTGCAATTAAACCTGGGAATCGATAGAAGAAAAGCATGAATAAGAATACTGCAGCAATACCAACCAAACCAGCAAAAACTGTTTCATTCAATGCCTTTTCACCAAATTTAGCTCCAACGGATGTTGAATAAATCTCTTCTAAATCTACAGGTAATGCTCCTGCTTTAAGCATATTTGCTAAATTTTGAGCTTCTTTAACCGTGAAACCACCAGTAATTAATACTGTATTTTGATCAAAAACTTCACTCACCCTAGGAGCAGAGACTAAGTTATCTTGCGTTTCAGGTTTTTGCAGAGAATCTTTTCCCTCTTCAAAGTCTAACCAAATAGCAAGTACGTTTGTTGGAGGAGGCATAGCAGAAATCTTCTCCGTTACCTCTTTAAATTTCTTTGCATCTTTTAATGTAACTTCTACAACAGGTCGATTATGCTCATCGAATGACTGCTTTGCGCCGCCTTCTTTAAGATCTTTACCTGTCATCATTTCATTGTCGTTATAATCTCTAAAGGAGAGCTTCGCTGATGTCGAAAGAATTTCTCGCGCTTCATTTTGGTCTTTAACGCCAGCTAACTGAACACGAATACGATCTTTTCCTTCGATGGATATAATCGGCTCGTTAACCCCTAATACGTCAATCCTTTTCGTTAAAGCACTGACTGTATTTTTTAAGACATCCTCGGTGACATCACTGCCATCCTCCGTTTTCACTTGATATAGAACTTCAAATCCACCTTGAAGATCTAAACCGAGCTTTATGTCTTTTACGATTCCTGATGATGTCGTTCCTATCAATGAAAAAACCGTAATAACAATGAGAAGAAACGCAACGATTCTTGATCTTTTTACCATTATGTAAAAGCCTCCTTACAACTTTTAGGCCTGTTCTTGCAGCATGAAAAAAAGTAATGAATTTTATGATATTCCTTTATTCAAAAAACAATTTCATTATTGAAAGATCGGGCACAGACAAAACTAGATTTTACATTTTCAAAATATTACAATTACACATTGTATGTAAAAGATAATTCAGAAAGAATTCCAAAACTATCCTTTAAAGCTCCATAATTATTATGAGTTAAATTAGAAGCAGTGTCAATTTTTGATTTATTCAAACAAAAACTGTCACCAATCCTTTTAAATGTAATGGTAGACACCCCTCAAAGAAAAACATAGCAGTAGTACAATTGCTATGTTAACCAGAAATATTTAAGCCTTATTCATTAATTTCTTAATATTTTCTCGAGGATTCCAACAATCGAATTTATAATGTGTTTTTGTTTCAAAACCCAGTCTTGCACAATAATAGGTAATCTTCTGGTTCGCTTTCTCTACTTTAAAATGGATACACGTCGCACAACAATGAAAATCTTTTGTACTCATTTTCACTCCCCTATTTGTAGCAAACCGCTAAGCATTCTACATAAATAAATCTTTGTAAGATTCCATATCTCGATCCGTATTCTTTTGCGAATCTTTAAATGCCTCCATTGTAGCATAGTGCATATATTCACCAACGCTCACTGAAAGAATATCATTAACAAGCTGATGAAGCATTCTACTTTCTTCGTTTTTCCATTTCTTCACTTTCATATAATTCCATAATTGCTCTACTTTCACATCTTTATAACCTAACAGTATAAATTCTTCCCGTTTGCTATGCAGTGCTGGTAATAGTTTATGACGATATTGTTCGAAAGTATCGCTTCTCTCCATCGCTAATCAATTCTCCTTCATCTAAAAAGAATATACTGTATCACTGTCATGCTTTGTCCACTATGCTGCATATAGATTATTGTAGAGTATTCGAACAATTTTGAGAAGGCAGGTAATAATAAATGTCAAAGTTTTTTCAAGGAACGTTAATACTTCTTGCTGCCGGATTTATCACAAGAATTTTAGGCTTTATTAACCGTATTATCGTAGCAAGAGTAATAGGAGGAGAAGGTGTAGGGCTATATATGATGGCGTTACCTTCCCTTTTTCTAGTTATTACGTTTACCCAATTGGGACTACCTGTTGCGATTGCTAAGTTCGTAGCTGAAGCAAATGCAGTAGGTGATGAAAAACGAATAAAGAAAATTCTCGTCGTATCGCTTAGTGTTACACTTGGTCTCTCTTTATTATTTACACCTGCCTTATTACTGCTAGCACCATGGCTTTCTAAGACGCTATTTACCGATCCTAGAACATACTGGCCACTTATAGCTATAACACCAATCATACCAATTGTAGCTGTTTCAGCTGTTATAAGAGGGTACTTCCAAGGCAAACAAAACATGAAGCCAGCTGCCGTTTCACAAATTCTTGAACAAGCTGTGCGAATCGGTCTTATTATTACAATGACAAAAATGTTCCTACCATATGGTATTGAATATGCAGCAGCTGCTGCCATGTTTGCATCCGTAATTGGAGAGCTAGCATCACTTCTATACTTGCTTACTTTATTCAAATTGAAAAAGCATTTCCGTGTACGCAAAAACTTCCTCAAGTATGTCTCGAGTGGAAAAGAAACGTTAACACAATTGTTCAGTATCGCATTACCTTCAACAGGAAGTAGAATTGTCGGTAATGTTTCGTGGTTTTTGGAACCAATTATTGTTGCGCAAAGTTTAGCTATCGCTGGCATTTCAAGCTCTTTAGCCACACAACAGTACGGTGAACTAACAGGCTTTGCCTTACCTTTGCTCATGCTACCTTCGTTTATAACTTTTGCTCTATCTACATCACTCGTTCCAGCAGTTAGCGAGGCTCAATCCGTTGGCAAAATGAATCTAGTCGCTCATCGTCTCCATCAAGCATTGAGAATTACGTTTATAACTGGATGTTTAGCTATAGTCATACTCTTTGTTTTTGCCGATCCTATCATGAATCTTATGTATGGCAAAACAAATGCAGCCATATACATTACCTACTTAGCTCCCATTTTTATTTTTTCTTACTATCAAATGCCGTTACAAGCAGTATTACAAGCATTAAATTTAGCAAAAGCTGCCATGTACAACAGTTTAATAGGCGCCATTGTGAAATTAGCTTTCATCTTCGTATTATCATCACAACCGCAATTCGGTATTATGGGAACTGCCATTGGTTTCGCAGCTAGCATTGTTCTCGTTACATTCTTACATTTTGCCACCATTTCTAAGGTCATCAACCTTTCAATAGAGATACGTACCTATGCTCTAACAGTTGTAGTTACCTTTATATCTGGATGGATTGGACATTTATGCTATAAAATCTTAACAGTTCCTACCTCTCTGTACATAGCTATTCTCGTAACTTGTACATGCTTTATCGCATTATCATTAGGATTTAAAGTTATTTCCAGAAATGAACTTATGCTCATAGTTCCTTTTAAAAAGAAATAAAAATAGCGAAAATGCCCCATTTCACTACATATGAACTAGAGTTCTCCGAATGCACGAAGACATTTGTTGATTCGATGTTGGCTCCTATCACAGGATGGCTCAGGAAATCTAATAGAACCTGGGCGCTGGAGCTGAAGAGCCTAAGAGATTTATATGTTAATTACCCTTCTCATCTATGTAAAATTTATCGTTGTAATAAAGACAAAAAGAAATTCGATTTATTGAACGATAACCTTGGTCATGGACTTGTTGTATTAACCAATCACTCGTTTTATTTATTTGTTTCAAATGTTGAGGTTGTATATCACCATCTAAAATAAGCGGTAAAGGAAAACCTTCTTGCTTACTTCCATTCAGTTTGGATTTGTTCATAACAGTTAGCTCTCCAGAAGGTTCAAGAATGGCGAATTCAACCTCTGCGAGATCAAAAATATCTCTAGTCCGCAATTGTTGCAATAAATCATCAAAATTATAACGCTCTTTCTTCATAGCCTTTTCGTCTATTTTGCCATTATGAATTATAATTGTCGGTTTTCCGTCTAATAAATCGCGCATTCTTTTACTTTTCAATGAAATATAAGCAAGAGATATTTGGATTCCTAGCAATAGCAACATTGGGATAACAGCCTCAATCATCGTAATCTTTAGATCAACAATAGCTACAACAGCCATTTCTGCAATCATCATGAATACCACTAAATCTAAAACACTTAATTCACCCACTTCCCGCTTTCCCATAAGTCGAAAAATTAGCAGTAAAACAAAAAACATGATAAATGTCCGAAAACTAATGTATAACAAAGATTCCACTGTAGCTTTCACCTTTTTCCTATCGATATCAATTACTTTTTTAGATAAATAAATTACTTCACTAAAACTATAGTTTTGCTCCATGTTCTAATTATTATGCATCCCTCATATGCTTGTACTAAAGTCTGTATATTGACGAAAGGAGTATTCCATGGAAACGAGAAAATTAGGGTCTGCTATTCTATATGGCACCATTAGTATTTTTGTATTTGCTGTTATATTTAGCTTATTATTCTCACTTTTATTACGATTTACTTCTTTAACCGAATCTTCTCTTTCTTATTTGATATTAATCCTATCATTCATTTCGATTTTTATTGGAGGAGTGATTTCTGGAGGAAAAGGCAAGAAACAAGGTTGGATGCTCGGTGGAGGAACAGGGCTATTGTATACACTCATTCTATTATTGTTTCAATACCTCGGTCATGATTCTATGTTTACAATGAGGGAATGGATTCAATCGCTATGTTATATAATTACCTGTATGATGGGTGGGATTTTGGGAGTAAATCTATCCGGAGGTTCCACTACTAAATAAAATAAAAAAACACTTAAAAAAACCAGTTTTTTTAAGTGTTTTATTTATTACTACAGGAATATATTTGAAAAGATTACGATCAAAAACATTAGCGCCATAAACCCAATCATCACATAACCAATGATCTTAATTCCTAATGGTTGCCCCTCTATGTTAGCACTGCTTCGTTTAAACGCTCCTCCATTTTCTATTTTTTGTAACTCTTCAATTGGAGAATAGATATCATCGCAGTCGTTATACACTTCTTCATTGGGCTGTGTTTCATGTATTTTTTCATACGTTCCTCCTATTCTTCATTTTTGGATGTACAAAAAAATAAGCTTACTTAAACAAACAATTCCCTAAAAGATCCTATTCTAAACAAAGAAGAGGATGTCCTGCAATTAACAAGACATCCTCTAACTAAAAATTAATATTAAACAGTTGTATTAGCCTTCTCTAAAACATCACGAATTGCTGCGCGGTCATATGTAAGACGGCTACCATCGCCACATTTAATAACGATTGTGCTTTCATCGATTGCATCCACAAAACCGTGTAAGCCACCGATTGTTACAATTTTATCACCTTTTTGAAGTTCACTTTGCATCGTTGCTACTGCCTTTTGTCTCTTTTGTTGAGGACGAATTAATAAGAAGTAGAACAATACGAACATTAACAATAAAGGACCGATTGTTGCCAACATTTCCATTCTATTCACTCCTTTCATATAATGTTTATTTAATATTTAGAAATTCTTCGCATTCGGCTTGTTGAAACCATATTGTTCGAAAAACTCTTCTTTGAAGTCACCAAGTCGATCATCCATAATCGCTTGTCGGACTTGCTTCATTAAGTTTAACAGAAAATAAAGATTATGATAAGTAGTTAATCGAATTCCGAATGTTTCGTCACAACGTATTAAGTGGCGTATATATGCTCTACTGTAATTTCGACATACATGACATTTACAATTCTCATCAAGTGGCCCAAAATCACGAGCATATTTTGCATTTTTCACAACTAGACGTCCATTACTAGTCATTAATGTCCCATTTCGAGCAATTCTAGTCGGTAAAACACAATCAAACATATCAATTCCACGTAAAGCACCGTCTACTAATGAGTCTGGCGAACCTACACCCATTAAATATCTAGGTTTATCACTAGGTAATAATGGCGTTGTATATTCTAGCATTCTGTTCATGATATCTTTCGGCTCTCCAACTGACAGACCACCAATTGCATAACCAGGAAAATCAAGAGATACTAAATCTCTTGCACTTTGCTTACGCAACTCTTCGTACTCTCCACCTTGAACAATACCAAATAAACCTTGATCATTTGGTCGTTCATGTGCCTTCAAGCAGCGCTCAGCCCAACGAGAGGTTCTTTCCACAGATTTTTTCATATAATCGAAAGTTGCTGGAAATGGAGGACATTCATCAAATGCCATCATAATATCTGAACCTAAAGCGTTTTGGATTTCCATCGCTTTCTCAGGAGAAAGAAATAACTTATCTCCATTTAAGTGATTGCGGAAATGAACACCTTCTTCTTCAATTCTTCGGAAATCACTTAAACTGAATACTTGGAAACCACCTGAGTCTGTTAGTATTGCACGATCCCAGTTCATGAATTTATGAAGTCCACCAGCTTCTTTAATAATGTCATGTCCTGGACGTAGCCATAAATGGTACGTATTACTTAAGATAATTCCTGCCCCTAATTCTTTTAAATCCTCAGGTGACATTGTCTTAACCGTCGCTAAAGTCCCCACTGGCATAAAACATGGTGTATCAAATGAACCATGTGGTGTATGCACTCTTCCTAGTCTCGCTCCAGTTTGTTTACATGTTTTTATCAATTCATAGCGTATTGCTGTCAAATTTGTTTCTTCCCTTCTTTTCTCTTACTCATAGAATAAACATCGCATCGCCAAAGCTAAAGAATCGGTATTCTTTCTCTACCGCTTCCTTATAGGCTGCTAATACGTGTTCACGTCCTGCTAACGCACTAATTAACATCATTAACGTGGATTTTGGTAAATGGAAGTTTGTGATCATCGCATCAATTGCCTTAAACTCATATCCCGGGAAAATAAAAATACTTGTCCAGCCACTTTCCGCTTTAAACTCTCCATTATGTCGACTTGCAATGGTTTCTAATGTTCTAGTAGATGTAGTTCCAACTGTGATAATACGACCACCCTCTGCTTTCACTTTATTAAGAAGCTGAGCAGTTTCCTCTGTCATGTGATAATATTCTGCATGCATATCATGATCGTCAATATCATCAACACTTACAGGACGGAATGTACCAAGCCCGACGTGTAACGTGATAAAAGTCACATGTACACCCATTGCGCGTACTTCTTCTAATAATCTTTCCGTGAAATGCAATCCAGCAGTTGGTGCAGCTGCTGATCCACGTTCTTTCGCGTAGACTGTTTGATATCGATCTTGTTCATTCAACTGCTCTTTAATATACGGAGGTAATGGCATCGTACCAAGTTGATCTAATACTTCGTAAAATACACCCTCATAGTCAAACTTGACAATACGACCACCTTGTTCTAGCTCACCCACACATGTAGCACGTAAAGCACCCTCACCAAAAACAACAGTTGTGCCTACTTTAACACGCTTAGCAGGTTTCACAAGTACTTCCCATACATCTTCTTCATCTTGTTTCAACAGAAGCATTTCCACTTTTGCCCCCGTGTCTTCTTTCATTCCGAAAAGACGAGCTGGTAAAACTTTCGTATCGTTTAATACTAGGCAATCACCAGGTTTGAAATGTTTAGTAATATCACTAAATACTTCGTCTGTTGTTTCTCCTGTTTCTTTATTCAATACCATTAAACGACTGGCTTCTCTATTTTTCAAAGGTGTTTGTGCTATCAATTCCTCTGGTAAATGGAAGTCAAATAAATCGACCTTCAACTTCGTCACATCCTGTTTTCATCTATCTGTTTTTATTTTTGACCAATTCTTGGTGTTTTATCGGAATTTACCGATGATAAAAAAGATTGCCGATAAAATAACACTAACAAGTATACATGTTACGATTGGAAAATAAAAAGTTGCATTTTCTTTTTTGATAATAATGTCACCTGGTAGTTTTCCCAATTTAATAAATTGCATGAGAAAACCAAGCACAAGGAGAACGCCACCAATAATCATAAGTAGTTTAGGTAATGAACTCATAATGAAGGTGCCTCTATGCCAAAGTGCTCGTATGCTTGAGCAGTAGCTATTCTTCCTCGCGGGGTTCGCTGTAAGAAGCCTATTTGTAAAAGATATGGCTCATATACATCTTCAATTGTTGTTGATTCTTCCCCAATACTTGCTGCAATAGTTTCTACACCAACTGGGCCACCACGAAATTTCTCAATAATGCCCTTTAACAATTTATGATCAATATGATCTAACCCTAATCGATCCACTTGCATAAGTTCCAATGAGTAATGGGCTAGTTCGACTGTTATATCGCCCGTTCCTTTCACTTGCGCAAAATCACGAACACGACGAAGTAAACGATTTGCAATCCTTGGTGTTCCCCTAGATCTTCGGGCAATTTCAAGAGCTGCAATATCCTCTAAATTGGTTTGTAATATTTGTGCAGTCCGAACAACAATGTCTTTCAGTTGTTCTTCTGTGTAATATTCCAAGCGACTTAACACACCAAAACGATCACGTAATGGAGCCGAAAGAGAACCCGCTCGTGTTGTTGCTCCTACCAATGTGAATGGAGGTAAGTCTAAACGTACACTTCTTGCTTGCGGACCTTTTCCTATTACAATATCTAAACAATAATCTTCCATTGCAGGATATAAAACTTCTTCAACTGTTCTTGGCAGTCGATGAATCTCATCTATGAATAATACATCACCTGGCTCCAACGCCGTAAGAATTGCCGCTAAATCACCGGGTCTTTCAATAGCTGGCCCAGAAGTTGTACGGATATTTACACCCATTTCATTTGCAATAATCGCCGCAAGCGTTGTTTTCCCTAAACCTGGAGGACCGTAAAGAAGAACATGATCAAGCGTTTCTTGTCTCATCCTTGCTGCTTCGATAAAAACTTGTAAATTCTCTTTTACTTTGCTTTGTCCAATATACTGATGTAATTGTTGCGGACGCAAGCTTGTTTCAAAGGAAAGTTCTTCTGATTCTGCTTCAGACTGAACAATTCGCTCTTCCATACTTCCCACCTCCTATTTTAAAAGCAATTGTAATGCCATTTTAATATATTCTTCAGTCGTTTTGCTTTCTTTTTGCAATGCTTTACTTACTTTTGTAATTTCTCTATCTGAGTAGCCTAGTGCTTTTAAAGCTTCCATCGCTTCTTCTAGATCATCGTTTGTCGAAGCATTTACTACTACACCATCATTGAACAAGTTCGGGAAGTAATCCGGCACAATATTCTCCAGCTTACCTTTTAAATCAAGTATCATTTGACTGGCTGTTTTCTTACCCACCCCTGGGAATTTAACAAGAAATTTATCATCTTCATTTTCAATTGCTTGAACAACTTGTTCCACTTGCCCAGAAGCAAGAATGGCAAGAGCTCCTTTTGGGCCAATCCCTGTAACATTTAATAATTTCTCAAAAAGGGCCTTTTCTTCACGTGTTCTAAATCCATACAATGCTACTAAGTCTTCTCTCACATAGTGGTATGTATGAATCAATTGTTGCTCACCATTTACAGAAAAAACAAAAGGATTAGGCGTCATAATACGATACCCGATCCCACCATTTTCAATAACAATATATTGTGGTGCTATGAACTCAACCGTTCCTTTTATATATTCATACAAACTAGCTCTCTCCTATCATTTACTGTAAATCATTTTAACATAGGCTGTGACATTACGGTATGAAAACAAACAATATAATTTCTTCGTGTTAAAAAGAAAAGAAGAGCATAGGAATCATTTCCCGGGCTCTTCTTTTTATCTTTTTACAGCAAGTTGAGTAAAATTAGACGACTTTTCTTTAATGTTTAAACTTTTAATGAGATTGGCAGCTGAGTCATAACTGTTTCTTCGTTTCTGAGCTCTAGCTTCACTCGACAAAGACTTGGGAGTAGAGAAAACAAATGATTCTGATTTACTATTAGACATTAAGCATCCCTCCCAGTATTTTAATTCCAAAATCGTACGATTGGTTATTACTCATTATAGCAGAAGCAATTTCTGTTTCAAATGATTTCACACGACGTTCTGTCCAATTGTTCGACATGTTAAACTGAGCAGACAAGACTAATTCGTCGATTTTCTTTAACATATAAAGCTTATATTTGTTCTCGTCATAGAAGAAAAACTCTGAGTCATCAGTGCTTTTATAAGTGTCTGATACGTATGAAGAGTCAGAAATAAGAAATCTAGATGCCGTTACATTGCCCACAAATTCAATTGGTTCTAAGTAGTCAACGCCACACTTATACAAAACGACAGCATGACAATCACTAATAGTACCTGCATTCATAATGACTCCTCTAACTTTTTCATAAATAACGCCACCGCATAAGTCACTTTTTAGTATTTCTAATACCTGCCTTGTATCTAATTTCCCTTTTTCTATACACCTTACAATTGCTTCTGCTCTATCAATATATTCGACATGGTTCTGATGAGACAATAAAATTTCTTCAATAACGTCTTTTTCAAGATAATACTTTTTTGATATACGCAAAATTTGACTTAGAGATGTTTTAGCAAATTCATTGACTGAAGCAGAATCAGATAGTACGAATTTATTTGTCCATGAATTACTATAAACATCATGTATGAATGACCAAATAAAAGGATCAGCATCTAAAAGCTTAAGTTGGTTTGCTAAGGAATCTCCTGGGAAAATATTGTTTAAGATGTCCTGAACCATGTCATATGTTTCTGGATCACGATGGTATGCATGTTTGTATTCGTTTATTGCATGATGGATGCGATCTTTCAAATGACTTTTATAAGCATCTAGCAAATGTTGTTCAACAAAAGGAATGATGATGAGCCCCTCATTAAGCGCTGTAGAGTATTCTGCATATGTAGCAGTCATGTAAGGTTCGTCAACAAGAAATGACCCCGCCTTGTTAGATAAATAAAGAAAAAAGACATCGCATTCTTTTACTTTATCTATGCAATCTTGCATCGGTTTTGATGAATAACTTCCAATGTCTTGTTCAAATATTACACCAATATGACCAGCTTCGTTTAAATCATCTCTAATTTTTTGTCTGAATTGTGTTAAATTAACTTGTGCTGTAGAGCTAATAAAAATACGAGTGGCTGCTGCATCATTTGTTTTAACAGTCAAATATAGTAATCCCCCTTTAAATTAATGTACTATTT
>NZ_JBALMO010000073.1:16349-20302 GCF_036963345.1 Bacillus sp. JJ722 | reverse complement strand
GTATCTTATTGATTTTGAAAGATCGTATAAAAGGCACGGTATATTGGGATAAAAAAGAGTGTGTTTCTTTATAAAAATTTTTTATTATTCATATTAGCAAAAACTTACAATATCCTATATAATATAATAAAACCAAGTAAATTAATAAGAATAATATATTTTCATTAAATAGAAAGGATTGAATGAGATGGGATTAAAAGCAAATTGTATGTATGAAGAGCCTACGTTTTATAGTGTGGAAGATTTACGTAGACATCGTAAGGAACGATTGGCTGGCGCCTTTCGAATATTTAATCAGTTCGGATTTAATGATTTAGTGGGAGGACATATTACAGTTCGTGATCCAGAGAAGAGAGACCAATATTGGGTAAATCCTTTAGGAGTACATTTTGGCGAAATGAAAGTAAGTGATCTTCAGCTTGTGAATGGGCATGGAGAAGTATTAAAAGGGAATCGACCTGTGAAGGAGAAGGCACTTGCGATTCATTTGCAAGTTCATCAAGTACGTCCGGATGTGGTCTCTGCGATTCATGTTCATTCTATGTATGGGAAAGAATGGTCGGATTTTGATAAACATTTATCACCGCTGACTAATGATTGTTGTGCATTTTACAATGATCATGGTGTATGTGAATCATTTTTAGGAGCGAATAGTGATTGTGAAAGAGTCTCTGCCGCGTTGAAACAACATAAAGCAGTTATTATACCTAATCAAGGATTTATGACGGTTGGTTATAGTGTAGATGAAGCAGCTTCATGGTTTATTGCGATGGATCGTGCTTGTAAAGCACAATTGTTGGCTGAAGCCGATGGGAATCAAACTACTTTTGATGAACAAAAAGCGATAAGTACGTATTCGCAAATTGGTAACGCTCATGAAGGATGGTTATATTACCAGCCACTATGGTACAAGCTTATTGAGGAAGAGCCGGATGTTCTTCAATAATGTTAATAGATTGTTGAAATGTAAAAAGTCGCTAACTTTTTCGTTAGCGACTTTTTGTGCATTATAAAGCTAAACTTGTTTCAAGTGCAAGTTTAATCATATCAGTTAAAGCTTTTTCACGCTCTTCTGATGTAATGGTTTCGTTTGTTAAATCGTGATCTGTCACAGTTAGAATGGACAGTGCTTTAATATTGAATTTGGCAGCAACCGTATATAAAGCGGCTGTTTCCATATCACTTGTTAAAACTTGATAGGATGCTAGTTTTTCTCTTGACACATCATCACCATCGTAGAATTGATCATCCGTTACAACTAAACCTGCTTTAACTGGTTTGTTCATTTTTACACCAATATCGTAAGTGGTGCGTAGAAGTTCGAAATTAGCAATTGGTGCATATGAATAGTTGCCGAAAAGATGTTTATTCATATTAGAGTTCGTGCAAGCTCCCATTGCTAATATTAAATCCATTTGTTTAACGTCAGGATGTTTCGTACCACTTGAACCAATTCGAATCAAATTCTTTGCACCGTAATCTTGTGCTAATTCTGTTGTGTAGATGGACATCGATGGCATTCCCATTCCAGTACCTTGAACAGAAACGCGTTTTCCTTTATATGTTCCTGTAAAACCAAGTATGCCACGAATGCTGTTGTAACAAGTAACATCTTCTAAATAAGTATCGGCAATAAATTTTGCTCTTTTTGGATCACCTGGTAATAGAACCGTTTCAGCGATATCGCCTTTTTTTGCTTCAATATGAAAACTCATGATGATTCATACTCCTTCATTAAAAATTCTTGTTTAAGCTTTTTCTATTCCTTCTACAGAAGAAGTATCTTGTTTGTTCGCATGTAAATCTTGCTTCCATTCACGTAAACCATCGATACAGATGAATAGATTGATTAAGTTTAAAATGAACATTACATACAGACCTGTTGTTGCACAAACAACTAGAAGAATTATGTTCATACCAATCCATACATACCAGTTCTCAAGAATTTTCTTACTAAGCAAATATTGTCCGACAAGACCCATCACCGCAACTAGTGCATCTAAATAAGGGCTTGTTGCATCTGTATATTTAATTTGAAAGTATGACCAAATTGCTGTTGCAACAATAATAATAGCTGACCAAGTAATGATTCCTTGTGTTGACAATTTAGTAGTTGGAGCAACATCTTCTTCACCTTTGTTCTTAATCCAGTAGTACCAGCCAAAAATATTGAATAGCAATTGAACTACTGATAAAACAACCATTGCGTAAAGACCAGTTTGAAAGTAAATATACATGAAGCAGGTAACTGTAATAGCACCAAATAAGAAGTTAATTACTTTTTGACGAGCTAGTAGCCAAACGTTTAACACACCCATAACAGATGCGAAAATTTCAATATATGAGGATTTCATAAAGAATCCTGCGACTATACAAATAATCGATGCGATGATAACGAATAAAGGATTTTTAATCATATTTTTCACTCCTATGTTAATAAATCAGTTGATATACGAAGTAAGGGTTTTCATTTTTGCTAAAGAAAGACTAGACAACTATAGTCCTTCTTTTTGTAATCGAGCTATATCTTGAATAATAATAATTTGATTTTTTAAATCGATGATTTGCTTCTCTTTTAGTGATGACAAAACTCTATTAATACTTCTTTGTGTTACAGCAAGCCTTTCACTTAGTTGGTGCTTATCAATGGTAATAGCAATACCTTTAGTTTGCTTCTTACCAGTTGGAGCTTTCTCTAATAAATGTTTGCATATTAAACTGTGTAATGAATACAGCTTATAATCTTCATCTTTCTTTGTGATGATATAAGACAATTCAATTGATTTTCGAATAAAGTATTGATTAAAGTTTTGATCTAGTTGTAACCAAGTTAGGAAAGAATCTCGATGTAAAGTAATGATGGTTACATCGGTTTGTGCTTCTACACTACTCATATAAGGAACTTGTTTAAATATTTCAATTTCACCAATCATGTCTCCAGAGTAATATGTGGATTGCACATATTTTTTTCCATTTTCAGCTACTACATAAATGTTTGCAGCTCCTTCTACAATGAGACTGAAATGATTGTACATTTCTCCTTGCGAATAGATCGTTGAACCGCTTTCAAATTTTTCTATTGTCCATTGTTTCAATATTTCGTATGGACAATGCTTTAAAAGATTATAAATGATTTTATTTTCTTCCATGTAATAAATAACTTGTTGTATGCTCATGAGCTTATCCTTAGTATAGTTTTTTTGGTAGTCACAAAGACAGGACATTTGTCGACTAATTTACGATATTTTCATAATAAATGACGCGATAATGATAGGAAAAGAGGACAAATGTCTTATGTATATATTTTTGTTCTTCATAATTTGTACAAAGTAAAACAACTCATACCTTACTAATAATAATTCATACAAACAAAAGAGTGAATACCATATTGGATTCACTCTTTTGTTTCTTTTTAGTTTGTGGAAGAATTTTTTAAGCCAAGTACATTGACGACGAAGCTTAGAATTCCTAAGCTCAAAATGATTGCACCAGTAGCTATATATGGTGTTGTTCCAGAGTTTCCTGCTTCAGCCATGACAAGGGCAATCATCATGATTGGAAGTCCGATATTATGAAGCCAAAAGTGGATTTTTCCGAGTGTATTTGTAGAAAGAGAAGGGAAAAGATGATAAATAATGCCTGCTAATGCTAGGGAAGCCCAGCCTAATAAATTAATGTGAGCATGAGAAGAACCGTAAGCAAAATCATGTGTAATGCTCATATACATACCAAAACCAATACCAATCAGAAAATAAACAACGGCTATTTTTAAACATTTAATACCCATAGAGTTCACCTCCTTCTGTAATAGTATATATATGGTGATTATTTTCAAAAGATGCAAAGGCGTGACGAAAGAGCGTGAAGTTTGTGACCCATTCGCTTTCTAAAGTACCAATCTTGATACTGCTTGAAGTTTGTTTAAAATACGTTATCGCGTTTCCCTAATTAAT
>NZ_JBALMO010000073.1:0-16310 GCF_036963345.1 Bacillus sp. JJ722 | reverse complement strand
TTGGTGTAATAGGAAAACAGATTAGGAAAAAAGTATTTTCCGAAAAATTATAATTTTTATATATAATCTTTTTAGGAAGTGATTATATGGATAAAGTATTACGCGGTCATCATCTGCTTTGTATCCACGGATTTCGTGGGATGGGATACAGTCCAGAGTTTGTTAAGAAAATGCATGAGATCGTCAATGATATACGAAATGAAGAAAAGGATTTTTTTATCAAGGTAGTTGCTGCTTTTGACGATGCTTGCTTCACATGCCCTCACAAGGGTAAGATCAAATGTGAAGCAGATGAAGACTCTAATGAGCATGTCTTGTCAATGGATGAGAAAATTATCCACCATCTAGGGCTTGAAAAAAATAAATACTATCAAAAATCGTATTTAGTATCCTTAACGGCGAAAATGGTTATTCCTGAGGATCTAGATTATTTATGTGAAGGCTGTTCGTGGCTGCCATATGGGGTTTGTAAAGAAGGGATTGCTGAGTTAAAAGCTAAAGGAGGATAACTTTCTTTTCATGAATGAATTGAAATTGTAGTGTCTTTCGCACAGAAATGATGCTGGACTATAAAGTGCATGCTATTTAGACCTAAAAAAACATCCTATAAAATAGAGATGAGTTCAATTTTTTGAATCATCTCTTTTTGTAATGCGTCCAAAGTACAGGCATAATCAAAGCTCAAAAAAAAGCGGGAGACACAATGCTAATAATCGTAAAAAAGCAACAGCGCATTTATTACATACGAATAAATGTGCTTTTGCTTTTTTTCTACATAAAACAGATAGTAAGATATTGAAATCACGAAATACGATAATGACTTAAAAAGTTAAAATATTTAATGTTTTCTGGTTATTTTTTGTTATATAATCTTAAGATAGATGTTATTTGGTACAAATTACCTGCATCGAAAGTCAACTTTGAAGTTTAGGAGTGTTAGGTTTATGAGAGATAAGTTGTATGAGCTGTTATATGATACCTCAATTAATGTCACTACGGTGGAATTATTAGGAAATATGCTGGTAGCATTAGCTTTAGGTATCATCGTTTATATAACATACCGATTTACATATGGAAGTGTTCTATATAGTAAAAAGTTCAATATTTCACTAATTATGCTTACTTTAGTCACGACAGTCATCATGAATATTATTGCCGGAAATATTGCTCTTTCTTTAGGTATGGTAGGGGCGCTATCTATTGTTCGTTTTCGTACGGCGATAAAAGATCCCCGTGACACGGCTTATATTTTTTGGACAATCGCTATTGGTTTAGGAGCAGGTTCAGGTAGTTTGGTCATTATCATTATAGGAACAGTGTTGATTTCATTAGTCTGTTTTATTTTTAATTATGGTATTGGTAGAGATGAAAGATATTTAATTATTGTCCGTTGTGAAAATATGGATGAATCGTTAGAGAGGATACGCACGCATATGTTTAAAGCATGTAGAGGATACAAGCTACGTTCAGAGACGGTAAATGATCAATTTGTGGAACTGGTTTATCAAATTAAATTAAAAAATGATTCCAATACGAGAGAATATGAACAAATGAAAAAGATTAATGGCGTAATGTCCATTAATGTGGTTTCACAAAATGGCGAAACATTGGAATAGTGGAGTAATCTATGAGAAAAAGAAACAATGGTAAAAAAACCATACTGTTACTTGTTATAGTGTTGCTGATTAGTAGCTTTGTTGTAGTCTTCTCACAATATACAAATCCAAAATCGTTGTCTAAAGATACTGCGTCGGATCAGAGAGCAACAGATAACAATTCTTGTTTAGGTGAAGAAAGTGTTAACTTGCCGATTGTTGTTATTGATACGAAGGGCCAAAATATAGAAGAAGTTAATGTGACTTCTTCAGCATATAAAACACCAAGATATGAAGCTGAGTTCCAGTTATACAATAGTGATTCACAAGGTAATATCGTGATGTGTGAGGGTGAAAAGCCGATTATCAGCGAAAAAATAATAATTGGCGTAAGAGGAAAATCCTCCATGTCAAAGCCTAAAAAACAATTCTCTGTCAAAGTTATTGACGATATGGGGAAGGAAAAGGAAGTCCCATTATTAAATATGCCTCCTGATAAAGAATGGGTGCTGAATGGTTTATCAGCAGATAGTTCCTTGATCCGCAATCATTTAGCTTATCAAATTTCAGGTGAGATTATGGAATATGCACCAGATACTCGTTTTTGTGAAGTGCATATACTTGATCAAAAAAATCAAAAAGTTGGAGATACGAGCTATCGAGGTGTATATATGCTCATGGAAAAAATAACTCGTAATCCTAACCGTGTAGATTTAAGAAAAACGGATGACCGCTTAGCTGATACAAGTTTTATTATTGCTAGAGACAAAATTAAAGTAGGTCAACCAGTCCTTGATAGTCTATGGGGTAGTGTCTTGTCAGATCAAATATTAAATTCAGACGGCACAGTCAAGAAACGAAGCACTCTTACATATGTTTACCCTGGTAAATCACGGATTACAGAGGAACAAAAAAATTATATAGAAAACTATATTAATGATTTCGAATTATCCTTGTATTCGCGTAACTTCAAAGATAAAAAAGTAGGTTATCGAAACTTTATAGATGTCATGTCATTTGTAGATTATGCCATTATTAATGAGTTCTTTAAAAATGTGGATGGTGGAGATGTTAGTACATACTTTTATCGAGATGTAGGTGGACTGTTATATGCGGGACCCGTTTGGGATTTTGATTTAACACTAGGTTTGCCAAAAGGCTCTCCTTATTCTACAGTCGAGGGTTTCAGAATGTACAATACTCCTTGGTTTGATCAGCTTTTTAAGGATCCCTATTTTGTAGATATGTATGTTACTAGATATACGTTTCTTAGGAAGAATGTATTATCAGAAGAGCATCTGTTTCAGGTGATCGATGATGCTGTTGAAGAATTGGGAGAAGCTATACACAGGAATAATGCGAAATGGTCGAAAAATGTGGATGTGGATATCCTTTATGAGATTGAAATAAGAGAAATGAAAGATTATATAAAGCAAAGAGCGGATTGGATTGACCAAAATACAGCGATCTTGTATCGAATGGATGAAAGTGATTTATAAGGGATTGATGTAAGTGCGTAAATTTATGTTTATTGCCATTAGTATAATAATTGTAATAAGTCTACTAGGATACTTCTATTTCACTGGGTTTTTAGATTTTAGAACATCTGCTTTTGAAAAGTCCGTAGAAAAAAATAATATTCATTATGCGGTACGAGTGAATGAAAATCAAATTGAGAAGTACGATGGAGAGAAATGGAATCCTTTTGTCATTAAAGGTATTTCTGTGAGTGATCGTCTGCCGGGGAATGAAAAATTGACTAAAGAACAAATGATGGACTGGCTAGAGAAGATTAGTAAGATGAATGTCAATACGATTCGAATACCTTCGATTCAATCACCCGTTTTTTATAATGCGATAGATGAGTTTAATAAAGATAGAGAAAATCCTTTATATATCATCCATGAAATTCCTTTACAAGAAAAGTTTATTCATGGAGAATATGGCGGGGTTCATGAAGACATATCCGAGCAGTTGAATAAGGATATTGAAGATACTATTGATGTTCTTCATGGAAGAAAGATAATGTTGAAAAATGGAGCTTTATCAAGTGGTATCTATCTTAATGGCATCTCTCAATATGTATTAGGATATGTCATTGGTAATCAGTGGGACCCTGCTTTTGTGAAAATTAACAATAAGAAGAATGATAAACTAACTTCTTTTGATGGACAATATATTGAGGCGAACACGGTAAATGCAACCGAGTATTTAATAGCTCAGGCAATGGATTATGCGATTAGTTATGAGAGCAAGAAATATAATCAACAACGTTTAGTATCTTTCTTAAATACGACAGAGCTAGACCCAATCATGCATATGAATCAATCTAAAGTGTTTCGGGATACGAATCTGAATATTGAGAATGTACAAGAGAAAGAAGACTTGCATAGTGGAATATTTGCAAGTTATCAAGTTTCTCCGAATGATCCGGATTTTCTAAACATGAGATCTGATAGTAATGCAGACCTAAAAGATGATAACTATTTTGAAGAGTATTTAAAAAAGTTGAAGGATGTTCATCAAAAGCCAGTTGTTATTACAAATATCGGTCTTTCTACCTCAAGAGGTATTTCAAAGGAAGACGACCATCAAGGTTATGATCGTGGGGGCATGAGTGAAAAAGAGCAAGGTGAGAAATTAACCGAACTACTGGATGATATTTATGAGAATTATTATGCGGGAGCGATTGTTTATAATTGGCAGGACGAATGGGATAAAAGCAGTACTTGGAATACACGTCATATTAAAAACACAACAGAAGCGTCTAATTGGTTAGATGTACAATCTAGTGAGCAGAACTTTGGCATTATGCAGTTCGTTCCAAATAGTGAAGTACTTATGGATGGTAAAACAGACGATTGGAAGAAAGAGGATTTACTATTTGAAGACAAAAATAATAAACTGTATGCCAAATATGATTCTAGTTATTTATATGTCATGATAAAAGATAAAGGATTTCATCTGTATAATGATCGACTTTTTCTAGCAATGGATGTGAATCCTTCGATTGGAAGCAAGAACTATAAAGAAGAGAATATCGATTTTGATTTAGGAGCGGACTTTGTTGTTAGATTACACGGTAAACAAGATTCTGATATACAAGTGCAGTCGCGATATAACATCTTTGATTTTCGCTATAAATATTATTCCAACATTCTGGATCAAGTGACGACTGTACCAACAAAAGATTCTAATCAATTTGATCCTATTTATCTATTAACCCGCAATGCGATGCAAAACGATGAAACAATGCAGCTTCTAAGTCCGAAATATTATGAAACAGGCTCATTTGTATTTGGCAATACGGACTATAAGTCGAAAGACTATCATTCATTAGCTGATTTTAATGTGAAAGATGGTGTGATAGAGCTACGCATTCCATGGTTATTAATCAACGTTATGGACCCAATGAATGGAATAGTATTAGGAGATTTTTATCAAGATGGGATAGCAAGTAAAGAAAAAATTAAAAACATTGGTTTGCAAGTTATTGTTAAGGATGAAGGCGAAATGATAAAAGCAACGCCACCAAGTTATCTTCAATTGAAGAAAATAAAAAATATTCAATATCAGGAAAGAACGAAAGAATCGTACGAAGTGCTTCAAACTTATTTCAAGAATTTGAACAAATAGCGAGGTGAGGATGATATGAAGTTTGTTTATTTCATTATTGTTATGTTCTTGATTATTTTCTTGTTAGTTATTATGTATGTCCTTTATTCAAAAGTGATGCAGAAAATAGACTTGAAAAGAACAAAACGCTATGAGAATGAAATGCACCCGATTATTGAAAAGCATCTCAAAATGTGTGATCCATTAGATATTAGTAGAAAAGAACTCCTAGATTTACAGGAGAAGGTACGGACGAAACCAGGTCTTCAAGCTTTCAATAAAATATATTTTGAAAAGGTTGCTCAAGATGGATTAGATGAGCATTTGCAAAACTATGTAAGATTAATCGTTGATTATCAAACATTGTATAAAAACCGAATTGTCCGTGATAAGTATCGGAAAAGCTATATCCTTTATCTCCTAGCAGAATATTATATGAATTCGGATGAAGTTATTCAATATGCTTTATCAAGCTTGGAAAATCAATCGCAGTATGTAAGAAATAATGCCTTACGAGTTCTTAGAAATACTGGTAATGTTGAAGCTTTTATCGCAGCTTATCACAACATTTCAAAAGGACAGTTGTATTTCAATAAAAAAGTTATTGTCGACTTTATTGATTGTTTCCAAGGGGACATGGGTGAACTAAATAAAGTGCTAGGTAGTACGATAATTGAGTTTAGCCCACAAATTCAAAAAGTAATAATAGACCATTTTGCCAATCAAAAAATCAGTGATTTTTCAGAAGAAATTTTGAATTTGATACGTGTTTCAAATGATAAAGAAGTGATTATTTCCGGAATTAAATACTTTGGAATTATTCGATATCAACAAGCATACGACTTTATTGTTAGTCAGTTTAATAGTGAGAATTATGAGATAAGAGCGGTCTGTGCGAACGCTATTGCTTTATATAAATATGAAGAAACAATCAATCTACTTAAAAAGAATATTACAGATTCCAATTGGTTTGTCCGTTATAATAGTGCATTTTCGTTAATTCATCTAGAAGAAGGTGACATATTTACCCCTCATAGTTTAATAGCAAAAATTATTCAAGGAAATGATCGCTTTGCAAAAGAAATGATTATATATACTTTATATTCAACTCATTTAATTTCCAATGACAATTATGAAGAGAAATTAGCGTGTTTCAAACCGGAAAAGTTAGAAGAGGAGGATGTAGGTCATGATTTTGGAACATATCATCCTGTATATTAATCTCTTTTTCTTTATTTATATGTTTACCTACGCCACCTTTGTATTTGTAAACACAATTGTAGCTTCATTTCATTTAGATGATTTCTTTATTAAGAAGAAACATATGGGCTATGCCATGATTACGAACAATCAGAATTATATGCCGATTTCGATTATTGTTCCGGCTTACAATGAAGAGGTAACAATATTAAATTCGATTACTTCTTTGCTGCATCTTCAATATCCAGATATAGAGATCGTCATTGTTAATGATGGTTCACAAGACTCCACTGCCCAAAAAGTAATTGAACATTTTCATTTAAAAGAGGTGCAACGACCAATCCGTAAGCAAGTACCATGTAAGGAAATGGATAGTATTTATGAAAATGTGTTTAAGGGAAAAAGAATTGTACTTGTGAACAAAGAAAATGGTGGAAAGAGTGACGCTTTAAATATGGGAATTAATGTGAGTAGGTATCCGCTATTTATTTGCATGGATGCAGATTCCGTATTGCAGTACGATTCTTTAGAAAAAATCGTTATACCTTTCATGGAAAGTGATGACGTCGTTGCTGTTGGTGGAAATATTAAAGTTGCAAACCAAGCCGTTATTAAAAATGGTAGAATCGAAAAAATAGTTACACCTAAAAAATGGCTTGTTATGTTTCAAATGATTGAATATTTCCGAGTGTTTCTCATGTCACGAGTAGCTATGAATGGCATAAATGCAAACTTAATTATTTCAGGTGCATTTGGATTATACAGTAAAAGAGCAGTAATCAAAGTTGGTGGCTACACTAATGGTGTGATTGGGGAGGATATGGACCTTGTTGTAAAGCTACATTGCTTTTATCGAAAAAATAAACTTCCATATCAAATTAACTATATTCCTGATGCCGTTTGCTGGACGCAAGTACCAGAAAATATAACGGTATTGAAAGCTCAAAGAAAACGTTGGCATGTCGGAATGGGACAAGCTTTATTTTCACACTCGTTTATGTTTTTCCGCCCTTCCTACGGAACGGTTGGAATGATTGCTTATCCTTATTTTGTTTTGTTTGAATATATTACTCCGATATTAGAAATTTTAGGAATTGTTACAGTTGTTGTTTCTTATTTCATTCATATTATTAATTTGAATTTTTTACTATTCTATTTATTGTTTTATATGGGATTTAGTTTAGTATCTTCATGGGTATCGATTGTTTTTGGTAACTATTTATACGGTGAATCTTTATCACGGAAATCGTTAGTAAAGTTAATGATTGTAGCGATCTTTGAATGCTTTGGTTACCGACAAATGTGCTCATTATTCCGACTTGGAGCAATCTTTGGTACTCGTAAAGGAAAACAAAAGTGGGGGAAAATGGTGCGTGTATCTATGGACAAAGACAAGAATGAATCTGAAAAGCCTAGTATGCACTAGGTAATAAGGGGAAGAAAAAGTAATGAGGGATGCAATTTCTGTAATGCGTATCGTGGCTATCGTACTCTTGTTTATTATTGTCAGTGTTTATTTCATATACAATTGGTTCTTTCGAGAAGTTAGAAACGAACGTGAAAAGGCTCCTTTTTCCGTTACTGTATTAGCAACTGGAAAGTCCGATTGTATCGTTATTCAAACAGGTGGGAAAGTCGTACTTGTTGATAGCGGTAGAAATCGAAATGCAGAGGATATAATCCAGCATTTAAAGAAGCAAGATATTAAAGAAATCGATTATTTTATATTAACGCATCCAGATAAAGATCACATCGGTGGGGCAGATAAAATAATTAAAGCAATGAATGTGAAAACACTTATTCATAGCTCTTATAATCCTGATACAAAGCAATTCAAGCAGTATATGGAAGCGAGTGAGGAAAAGCAATTAGTGCCACAAATTTTAAGTAAACCTTTAGATTTTACAATTGATGAAGCTCGGTTTACATTGTATCCGCCTGAAAAAATTCAATATAAGGAAGACAATGATTATTCACTTGTATTAAGCGTTTCTTACAAAGAAACTAGTTTCTTATTTGCTGGTGATGCAGAAGAAGAGCGATTAAAAGAATTGATGGGCTTGAATTATCTTCAGCATACGTTCTTAAAAGTACCTCATCATGGGAAATATAATGAACAAACGAAGGCATTTTTAGAACAAGTAAACCCGAAATACAGTGTTATTACATGTTCAGACCAGGAGCCTCCAAAGAAAAAAACGTTAGCAGTTCTTGATTCTTTGAACATAAAAACGTACTTAACTAGTGATGGTACTGTTTATTGTGCGAGCGACGGTAAAAAAATTACAATTACCCAAGGTATGTAATGATGGTTGTAAGAAGGGTTGCTAAATCATGAAAAGAAAAACGACATTTAATGTATCAAGAAAAGAATTGAAATATCTCATCAATGCATCTCAATACGGCTTTATATCGAATGTTTTCGATGGTGTACTAATACCGGATAAAAACAATGGTGCCTTTGGTTACAAAATTCGCTCACTATATTTTGATACGCCATTCAACAAGGATTTTTATGAACGGATAGATGGTATAGAAAATCGTAAAAAAATAAGACTCCGAACATATGATGTTAATAGTCCTAAAGTAAAATTAGAGATTAAGAGAAAAATTGGAATATCACAAAAAAAAGATAGTCTCGTTATGCATCGTGATGATGCCCAAAGATTAATAGAATGTGATTACGAAGTGTTGTTGAAATATGATAATAAAATAGCAAGTATTATATATAATATTATGAAGATCGATCATTATCGTCCTGTTGTTTTGATTGAATATCGCCGGAAAGCTTTTATTCACACGACGAACAATATACGGATTACACTTGATTCAGACATTTGTAGCAACGAACTTCAGTTAGACTTCTTCAATAAGGATGCGGTACTGTATCCATTATTTGATTATGATACAAAAGTGTTAGAAGTGAAATACAATAAATTCTTATATCGTTGGATTAGTGACATTCTCGCTAGCTGTGATGTGAAGCAACAATCTGTAAGTAAATATAGCTTATCACGAAGCTTTTTTGAGAATTATATGTTGTAAGTTGTGGATTGGAAGAAGAAAAAATATGCTTTGTGACAGATGGAAAAGCCCAAAATCAGGAGATTTTGGGCTTTTGCTATTGTTACAATTTAAATTGATTTACTTGTTCTTTTAACTCTATCGCTAGATTCGATAAAGATGCTGCTGATGCGTTGATTTCTTCCATTGTTGCTAATTGTTCTTCTGCTGATGCAGCTACTGTTCTATTAAGTTCTAATGCTTGTTTAGCCTGGGAATGGATATTTCCAACAGTGGCTGATACTTCTTCTGCGCTTGCTGACATTTCTTGAACGGTCGCTGCTGTATTTGTAATTCTCTCACTCATCCTTAACATTGAATTTACTATTTCTTTGAAACTTACTTCTGTATGTTCGACTATTTGAATACCTTCTTTTACTTCGTTTTTTACATGATTCATTGCTGTAGTTGAACGAGTCATATTATTCTGAATATCTTTTATTAAGTCTGATATTTGCGTAGAAGATTGTTGGGATTGCTCAGCTAATTTGCGAACCTCATCTGCAACGACCGCGAATCCTTTTCCGTGTTCACCAGCTCTTGCTGCTTCAATGGCTGCATTCAAAGCAAGTAAGTTCGTTTGGTTAGCAATCTCTGTAATAACTTTTGAAATTTCATCAATTTCATCTGAACTTGAATGAAGAAGGTGAAGTATATCACCACTCTCATTAACTTTTTGATGAATTGAAGCCATTTGTTGAACGGTTTTTTCTACATATTTATTACCTTCATTTGCTTGTTTAATAACTTCATTACTAGTTTGTGATAGGGTGCTAGCATTTTCTGCCATATCATGAATAGAGATGGCAACTTCATCTAGTGCTTGCGAGCTTTCTTCTAAATTGCTGAATGCGCTTTCTGAACCGATAGCCATTACTTGAACCGATTCTGTAATTTCATTTGTTGCTTTATTTGTTTCATCAGCACTTGCTGCTAATTGTTCTGATGACGCAGTTAACTGATTAGTAGAATTTGCTACATTTGTAAGTAATTCTTTCATACTATTTCTCGTCTGATTGAAGCTGTTGGAAAGAATACCAATTTCGTCATTTGAATGAATTTGAACATTTTCCCGAGATAAATCACCCTGTGCTGTTGCTTGTAGCTCTTTAGATAGAGTATGAATAGGTTTTGTAATACGGATAGCATAGAAATAAGTAATGAAACCACCAATAAGAATAGCAATTAATGAAATAAAGATAACAGTGTAGGCGACTTTTTTAGCGCTACTGTTAAATTCAGAAATATAGGCACTTGAACCAACTACCCAGCCCCAATGTGGATCTACCTCTACATATGCGACTTTTTGCTCTACTTTATCTGTTTTAATATTCCGCCATTTATAATAGTAGAATTCTCCTTTTTTTCCGTGTTTTAAAAATTCTTCCCCAAGATATTTGCCATCTTCTGTTTTAATGGCGGCTAAGTCTAAACCTTCATCAGCAGGGTCCATTACCGAGATACCGTTTTGATTCATTGCCCAAATGTATCCTGTTTCTCCAGAAATATATTTTTTCTTAAGTTTCCTTGTATTATCTGCTGCATTCTTTTCACTATAAAGTTCTTCACGAAGTTTCTCTTGTGCATCGACTTTGCTTAAGTGTCCAGCCTCTACTTCTTGCTGTAGTAATGTAATCATACCAATAACCATTTGCGCACTTTTTTGGAGCTCATCTTTACCAGCATCGGTCAGTTGTTTCTTCGAAATGGAATAGGCACTTATGCCAATTAAGACACTTGGTACAATAAGTATGAATAAACATAAAATAATTAGCTTGGCTTTGAGTGGGAGGTATTTTTTCCTCAATGTAATCGCTCCTCGTATATAGTTCTTTACTACTTAATTATCGACAATATTTAGATAATTTGAATAATTGTAGTCATTTTTTTGCAAAAAAATGGTGATATTTACAACTCAAGGGAGCTATTTAGCTAATAATCATGATAGAAGTTATCAAACCAACCATGATGATAGTCCTTCCTATGTAAAGTCATAAATTAAATCTTATCCCAATGGAAAATTTGGAGGTTTTTGCAAAATATTAATAATAGTGTACTAGTCGAAAAGTCTCGTTTTCTGTTAAACATTTAGAAAATTTATATAAAAACAAAAATATTGTAGAAATAAATGGTATATTTAGATGGAATACAAAGAAAGGACATATTATAAATGAAAACTTTTGCAAAATTACTACTTGGTTTAGTTGTCTTTATCTCTAGTATTTGTACTCTATCAGTTTCAAAAACAGAAGCGGCAACAACCTTTAAAGACATTAGTACTAGCCATCGATCTTATGAAGAAATTACATTCTTAGCTCAAGGGAAAATAACGAGTGGAGATGAAAATGGCTACTTTAAGCCGATGCAAAATGTAACTCGTGCAGAATTTGCAGCAATGGTTGGACGCGCTTTAAATCTAGATGGCACTAAGAAAAAAACAAAATTTAAAGACGTCGGTGCAGGTAATTTCGCTTCAGGATACATACAATCCGCAGTTGATCAAAAGATTATCTCAGGATATTCTGATGGTACATTTAAACCAAATGGACTTGTTACTCGTGGGGAAATGGCAATTATGATTTGTAGAGCTTTTGGCTATGAATTCAATAATTCTATTTCGGGAGCGGCAAAGGCCATTACTTCTAGAGGAATCGACACGATGCAAGCTGATGGGACGTTCGCTGCTGAAAGAAAAGCAGTACGAGAAGAAACAGCTGTTTTTATTGCTCGAGCAATTGATTACACGTTGCGTTTAAACAATCCTCAAATTTCATTCAAAGGTGAAAAATATGTAAACAGTAGTACGTTAAATGTTAGAAAAGGACCGTCTACGAATTATAGTGTAGTAGGAAAGTTAAAATATGATGATAAAGTAAAGCTAGGTTATCAAGTAGGAGATTGGACTTTAATTAAATCAAACGATAATCTCATTGGTTTTGTTTCCTCTGCTTATTTAACATCCAGTAATCCATCTTCATCTGGAGAAAATCCAGGAAATACTAATGGCGGTAAGTCGTTAGCTTCTCAAGTGCTTGTTATTGATCCAGGTCATGGAGGAAGTGACTCTGGAGCTACTGGTTTTGGACTGAAAGAAAAAGACGTAGTATTAGATACGGCACTTCGCTTAAAGAAGTTGCTTGTTCAAACTCCATTACAAGTTAAATATACACGTGAAACAGATGTGTTTTACACTCCGAACCAACGACCAGTTATGGCAGCAAATTGGAAAGGCAATACGTTTGTTAGTATCCATGCTAATGCATTTAATCAAAGTGCAAACGGTACAGAAACATATTACTGGGGTGGTCGAAGAGCTTCAAATCCACATGTAAGTGATAGTAAGCTTTTGGCAGAATCTATACATAAAAGACTAGTTAAGGCAATGGGTACGAAAGACCGCAAAGTAAAGCCAGGCAATTATGCAGTACTTCGTGAAAATACAATGCCAGCTGTATTAGCTGAGTTAGCTTTCATAGATCAAAAATCAGATAATGATAAATTGAAAAATCCAGTTTATCGACAAAAAGCAGCGGAAGCAATCTACCTTGGTTTGCTAGATTATTATAAAGCAAAAGGTTTCGATGTTGCGAAGTATTATGATGTAGTGTAGTGGAAGTTAAATGGAGATGGGCTGTTCATAAGTCAGAATTACTGACTATGGGCAGCCCTTTTTTTGGTCGAAAAGGTTTATACATAGAAAAAAAGATTGAAAAAAAGACCATCCAGACGGTATAATAAAAAAGTCCATTCAGACGGTTTTTGAGGAGGCGTACTAATTGAAATCAAAAGCAAGTATGAAACGAGAGATCATTTTAAAAGCAGCTACAGAATTTATTATAAATCATGAATTTAATGCATTAACTTTAGATGCAGTTGCCAAACAAGCTGGTATTAGTAAGGGGGGACTACTTTACCACTTTCCTAATAAAGAAGCTTTAAATCTGGGATTAGCTGAGCATATTTTTGGAGAATTTACTGAGCGTTTTAATGATTGTGCAGAAAGAGATCCTATTGAAGACGGTAAATGGACTCGTGCATTAATTCATGCATCAATATGGGATTTAAAAAACAATAATGGAGAACTAAATATTGGACTGTATGCTGCTTCCGCATTGAATCCTGAATTAGCGAAAAGTATTTCTAAATACTATCAATATTTACAAGATAGAATAGAACATGATGGTATAAGCCCCGTAACAGCAGCGGTTATTCGTCTGGCTGTCGATGGTCTTTACTATTCTGAATTGTTCAACATATCACCATTAAATGAAGATTTGCGAAAAGAAGTAATCAAAAAGTTACTGGATATGACGAAATAGGAGTTGTTGTAATTGAATCCATTTGTAGTATTAATATTTGCTATTGTTGCGGAAGTATTTGGAAGTTCTATGCTTAAGGTTTCTAATGGGTTTAAAAGACTTTGGCCTTCTATAGGAGTTGTTATAGCAATGGGGACGGCATTTTATTTCTTATCCATCGCTTTAAAATACTTACCGCTTGGAACGGCATATGCTATATGGTCAGGGCTAGGTACTGCTTTAACAGCTTTGATAGGTGTACTAGTTTGGAAAGAAAAAATAAGTGCAAAGAAGCTAGTAGGATTAATTTTCATTATTGGCGGGGTTGTAGTAATGAAACTATCTAGTGGCTCTCACTAAATTGGTAGAATGGAGAAGTTATTATGAATGGTTATGTAGCATTGTCATTAGCAATTGTATTTGAAGTATTTGGGACAACAATGCTTAAGTTGTCTGATGGATTCACGAATTTAATTCCATCCTTAGGAGTGGCTGTAGGCTTCGGATTGGCATTTTATTCATTATCACTTTGTCTAAGAACGGTTTCTCTGAGTTTGGCTTATGCCATTTGGTCAGGGGTAGGTACAGCTATTACAGCTTTACTAGGTGTCCTAATCTGGAAAGACGAATTTACTACTATGACATTCTTTGGTTTATTATTAATAATTGGCGGGGTTGTATTGCTCAATTCCGAGAGCTCAGAAAACGAGACTAAAGAGGGTGTCTAATAAGGTAATGGTGCTTTAGATTTTTACATTTACGTGAAAATCATTATTCATATTTATCGGGAAACAGATGCATTTCATCTCTTTCTAAAGCGCCAAAATAGGCATTTTCAAGATGCCCAACAAGAATAACAAATTTCTCGTAACCTATACTGAAGGGCTAAAAAGCGTAAAAGGGCGTTCGGAAAGTGATTGAAAATCACTTTTCGGACAGCCCCTTCTAGTGGCTAATAGATCAATCTGTTAACGTAGTAAATAAGAAACAATATCATCATTCGTGCTTTGTAGAGAGTCTTTTATATCGTTACGATTTTGCTGCAATGAAAAATAATAAGGATTGACTTTATTGTCATATAAATTGCGACGTAATATGTTCTTTTTACTTGTAAGTTTACTTACAAGTTGTTCGAAGAAGTCTGCTTGTGACATCATATCCAACGTACCAAGATGGAAGATTCCTTTTAGATTATTTTCAACTATGAAACGGAGTTGTTTAGCTAATGTAACATCCGAAAGATTATTACAAATTAAATTACTATATACATCTATCACTTCATTATTTTCAATGCTGTCTTTAATTAATTGCCATCTTGGGGAATTCTTGCCCCATATTGCTGGTATCCGAATGATAATCGCTCGTTCAGCTAACATTTCTTGCAGCATATTTTCACAATTAATTTTGAATTTTCCATAATCTGATTCAGAAATCGGGAAATCTTTTTCTGTATGTGGTCTTGAAAAGTCACCATCAAATACATTCGTAGTAGAAAAGTAATAAACAATGCGATCCGTATTCTGTATTTCAATAGACAGTTCATGATGAAATGTAAGCTGTTGTTCAAAATCCCCTCTTAGGCAAGAAATGATTATGTCAGGTTGTATAGAACGAATCACTTCCTTCAGTTTATCAATTTCATGTATTTCTAATTGAACTTTCTTATTATTTGGGAGATTGACTGATGAAGAACAGTATGTTCCATATATGTCAAACCCATCTTTTAATTCCTCAATTAAAGATTGTCCTACAAGTCCACTTGCACCAAGAATAAGTACTTTTTTCAAATAAAACCCTCCAATCAATTTAATAAATATAACCTTTCAATCATATAACGAATGGGCAAGTGAAAAAGATATGCCCTTTCTTTCTAATTTTTTTATACGTACTTTTATAATTTCCACTTCTGTTAAATGTTAGGGTTTCAAGGGTGATTTCCTATATAATTAGGTATAAAGTTGAATATCGAAAGGACCAAATAAATGAAAGCAAAATTGGCATTTATTATTTCGATTTTGTTACTTTTTGAGATGTGCTTTTTAATTGTTAGCTTATCTCAAAAAAATCCATCTAATGCCCCCATGGCTAAAAATGGAATCCTTGATTTGCGAGATTGGGATTTTGATAAAGAAGGTCCAACCTCCTTGAGAGGAGAATGGGAACTTGTTGAAGGTGCACTTTTATCTCCAATAGGATTTAATAATTCAAAAATGAAGGTGTACGAAACAGTACCTGGAGGTTGGAAAAGTGATAAGGCAATTGGAACGTATCGGTTAATCGTTTATTTACCGAATGATGTGAAAAATATCGGGATTTCTGTACGAAATATTTGGTCTTCTCATGTGCTTTATGTGAATGGTAAGAAAGTAAAACAAATGGGTAAGCCGAGTTCAACAATAGAGAAGACAATTAATAAAAATGTTCCATATGAATATTATCAATCCGTTGAAGAGCATAAGCTAGAGCTTGTCATTCAAGTAGCTAATTATGTTAATACTGATAGTGGAATTGTTCAACCGATTGATATTGGTATAGATAA
>NZ_JBALMO010000072.1:564-14302 GCF_036963345.1 Bacillus sp. JJ722 | reverse complement strand
ATTTTAATCAGTTGTTAAAAAAGCAGGTCACCTTAAGTAATATGAAGTGATCGTACATAGAGTTGTTAATATTTATTTAATGCACCTTTTCAATTCTAAACTTTATTTAATGGTCTAGAGAAATTAGTATAAATAATAATATTTGCATATTTCTAAATTGTTAGTTAATTATTTTCGCAAAGCTAAAAGAGGGGGAGGTGTGAGGAGAAGATAAAGTGTTGGTGTAAATATGATAACGTTTACAAAGTAAAACAAGAACTGATGACAACTTAAGTAGTAAGAATTCAATTGGTTCAACGATCATTTAGTGGGAGATGAAAGATCCCTACTAATTAAAAGTATCTATCTATCAAAAGAGTTGAAAGGAGTTAGTAGTATGAAAAAACCATGGCATACCTTTTATCCGAAAACTATACCATATGAAATAGAAATACCCTCTTGCTCCATCTATCATTTTCTTGAACGTGCCACTCAAGATTATCCGAATCAAATAGCCATCATTGAGAGTGAGGAAGAGATTACCTATAAAGAACTAAAGCATGCAGTCGATCGTTTTGCTGCTGCATTACATCGACGGGGATTCAAGAAGGGCGATCGAATAGGTATCATGCTATACAATTGCAAAGAATATATAATCGCTTATTTCGGTGTTCAACGATTGGGGGGTATCGTCGTTCAATTGAATCCGATGTATCAACAACATGAATTGAATTTTATGTTGAACGATGCCGAACCAGCTTGGTTGATTTGCGAGAGTAGTCAAATTGAGAAATTGGAACGTACGAGTTATAGCAGTGAGCTTAAGATTATTACATCAGATTTAAACAACAATGGTAATCCTTATTTATATAACTGGATTGAGGAAGAGAATGAAGAACTTCCTCCATTGCGAATTAATAGTAGAGAAGATATCGCGGCTCTCCAATACACTGGGGGAACGACTGGTGCACCAAAAGGAGTCATGATTACCCATTATAATACGGCATCTACTGTTTATCATACGTATATCACAGACGAAGGAGCTCTTTATCGTCCAGGCGAACGTTTTTTTGGAGTTTTTCCAATGTTTCACGGCGCAGGTCTAAGTGTCATGTTGTCTGCTATCTTCTATGCAGGAGCCTATATTCCTATTAAGCATTTTCGTATACATGATGCTCTTTATATGATTCGGAAATATCGTCCAACTCAAATTTCAGTACCACCTACTGTCTTTGTTGCATTGTTAAATCACCCTGATTTCAAAGAGGATGATTTAAGTTCCTTGAAAGTATGTCGATCTGGTGCAGCACCTATTCCTTTAGAAGTGCTACAAGCATTTGAACAAAAATCAGGAGTGCAAATTTGCGAAGTATATGGGTTGACGGAATCCAATGCTATTACTATTCGTACATTTAGAAATGTTAGAAAAACAGGGAGTGTAGGCATACCAGTACCAAACTCAGATTTGAAAATAGTTGATCTCGATACGGGTTTGAAAGAAATGCCAATAGGTGAGCCTGGTGAGATTCTTTTAAAGGGTCCTCAAATCATGAAAGGCTATTGGAAAAATCCAGAGGAGACAGCTCGTACTTTACGTGATGGGTGGCTGTATACTGGTGATATTGGCACTGTAGATGAAAATGGATTCTTAACTATTGTCGGAAGGAAAAAGGAGATGATCATTGCTGGAGGATACAATATCTATCCTAATGAGATTGATGAGGTATTGTATCAACATCCAGCAGTTGCCGAAGCGTGTACATTTGGTATCCATGATGAATATCGTGGAGAAACAGTTAAAGTAGCCATTGTTGTAAAGGAACAGCATACAATAACGGAAGAAGAAATTGTTGAATGGTGCAGAGAGCGTTTAGCCAAATACAAAGTACCAAAACAGGTAGAATTCAGAGAACAATTGCCGAAATCAACGGTTGGTAAAATTTTGCGTCGTGCCCTAGTTGAGGAACATCTTGAACAAGTGAAAGAAGCAAACTACACAACAGGAAATGGATAATTGTTAGGTAGATCTATATATGTTCGTCGCAAAGGTTAATTATGTTTTATTGAATAAATTATGGAGGATTTAAAATATGACCAATACAACTATTAGCTCTAAACAAGCAACGTTTAATTTATTTAAGACAAAAAGACCATTTTATACAGAAGAACATGAAATGTTCCGAACGTCTTTACGTAAGTTTATTAAAAAAGAAATTGTTCCTAACTTTGAAGAGTGGGAAGAAAAACAGTTCACTCCGCGCGAACTCTTTAACAAAATGGGTGAACAAGGTTTCCTGGCCACACAGGTTAATCCTGCGTACGGAGGTCTAGGGCTTGATTTTGGTTTTAATTTAATCCTTGGAGAAGAAGCAAATCGCATGGGTGGGGGAATTTGTGGCGCATCCATGCACAGCACGATTATAGTTCCTTATCTTGAGTCTTATGGGACAGAAGAACAAAAAAGAAAATATTTACCGAAATTTGTAAGTGGGGAAATTTTGACAGGTGTTGCCATGACAGAACCAGGAACAGGTTCAGATTTGGCAAGCATACAGACAACAGCAGTACGAGAAGGAGATCACTACATAATAAATGGGCAAAAAACCTTTATCTCAAATGGAATTAACGCAGAGTTATTCTTTGTTGTTGTAAAAACAGATCCAAAAGCTATCCCGGCACATAAAGGTGTAAGTGTTATTATCGTTGAAAAAGGTACACAAGGATTTTCGAATGGGCGTAAATTGAAAAAATTAGGACAGCACTCATGGGATACGGCAGAACTGATTTTTGAGGATGTACGTGTACCTGTTTCCAATTTATTAGGAGAAGAAGGCAAAGGCTTTGTTATTCTAATGGATAAATTGCAACAAGAGAGAATCAGTGCTGCAAACTCAGCATTCATCGTCGCGGAAGAAATTTTAAAGTCAACTATTGACTATGTTAAACAAAGACAAGCGTTTGGAAAACCAATCAGTTCCTTCCAAAACACACAATTTGAAATAGCCGAAATGGCTACAGAATTATCATTAGCTCGGAGTTTCTTAGATGATCTTATCGTTCGTCATATGAAAGGTGAGAAAGTAGATACGCAGGTTTCTATGGCAAAATCTTATATACCAGAAATGACTAAACGAATGGCGGCTCGTTGTTTGCAGCTTCATGGTGGATACGGATTTATGGAAGAATACCCCATTGCCCGTCGATATCGAGATTCTACAGTTTTGTCAATTGGAGGAGGAACTACTGAAATTATGAAAACGATTATTGCAAAAAACCTAGGAATGTAAAACCTGTAAAAGATGAAGATACGTTGGTAATCTAGTAAGATTTGGATACCGTTAGAATGTAAATAGTATGGCGCATATTAATCAATTTCTTTAATACACAGGAGATCAACAAATTATGGTTTGCTGTGAGCGTGAGTAAATCGTTGAGGTGAATTAGAAATCATATAATACTTAAAAGACATCGGACCAGCCAATCTAACGTTTTCAACATGAGAAAGATGGGAGTTATTTAATGAACCCTTGGAATAAATTTACAAAATTATGAAGGGGTGTTTTACATGCGTTGGATTAGTCTTATTTTAATATTTTTAACTACTCTTATTATCTATGCAGATAAGATAGTGATTGGTTTTGCAGCTGAACCCCTTATGAAGGAATTTAGCTTAAACGCATCTCAATGGGGATTGGTAGGGAGCAGTTTCTTCGTTTTATATATCATCACAAGCTTTATTGGTGGGACATGGTCGGATCGTTTAGGAACAACTAGAATGCTTTTCATTGTCTTAGCAGGTGTGAGTATCATACAATTTGGGGCAATTGCTATTGCTGGTTTTTCAATGCTTATTGTCTACCGAATATTGTTAGGAGCTTTGGAGGGACCATATTATCCAACTGGATTGAGCCATATTTCGCAAATATTCCCTGAAAATCTAAGAGGGTTAGCGATGTCCGTCATGATTGCTGGAGGGTCTATTGGTGGGATTGTTTGCGCACCGATTCTCGTCAGTTTGATTGAGAATGTCGGTTGGCGATGGACTTTCGTTTCCCTTGGTTTTGTCAGTTTAATGGTTCTTATGATTTGGGCTTTAGTTAATCGATACGACAAGAAAAAGCAGAAGGTCAGCAGGAACGAGGCACCAAAATTGAAATGGAAAGATATTGCCCCTGTTCTTCGGAATCCAGCCTGTTTTTTAACAATTGCCCTCTCAGCTTCTAGCTATTGGCTCATCACATGGATGGCGTTATGGGCTCCTGTATATTTAACGAAGGTTGTAAAATTAGCTCCTATGCAGATGGCATTTGCCATCTCGGGAACAGGTATTGCATCCATCGTATTGGTTTTGTTGATCTCATCTTTTTCTGATTTCATTTTCAAAAAAACGGAGAGTTATAGAAAGGCACGTGTCTGGGTCGCAGGAATAAGCACCCTCATTGGTGGACTTGCCCTTGCCTCTATTCCGCTGTTAGGGAATTCATTCATATGGATCGTTGTGGCCTTGTGTGTGGCAAAAGGGGTTACTTATGTTAACGTCTCAATGTCCGCACAAGTCATGATTAATTTAATGCCAGAAAGAGCCGGATTCATGACAAGTATTTTGTCATTAGGTAACAATGTTACTCAATTAGCTGCTCCGATTGTCACAGGATTATTAGTGCAAGCTGCAGGGTCAAATCTAGCACGAGGTTTCCATTATTCGATCTACGTAATGGTTGGATTGTTTGTCATCATTGCTATTCTTACTTTGTTGTTTGTTAAACCTGATAATGTGAAAGAAAATACCACGCCTGAAAGAATTGCTATGTAAGGTTAGGTGAATATACAATGAATGTAAATGATAAAATCACTAAAATAAACCTTCCAACAAGTTTTCAGTCAGAGGGTGTGAATATTTTTTTAATAAAAGGAGATGCACTCACACTTGTTGATGCTGGGCATAATTTGGAAGGTTCTTGGTACCTTTTTAAAGAACAATTGAATTCACATGGTTATAATGTGAAGGATATTAAGCAAATTATAATTACACATCACCATGTAGATCACACTGGTCTTGTTAAATATTTTGATCATGATGTTTCATTTATGGGTCATGTTCATTGTGAACGTTGGGTAAATCCAACGTTTACTTTTTTAGAGGATCATGATGCTTTTTTCGAAGATTTTTTTCATCAATTGAGTGTGCCAGATTATTTAGCTAATCCCTATCTTAGTTTTAAACATAAGCATGTCTTGTTACATGCGCAGCGTAGCTTAGATTACCATTTGGAAGAAGGATTGGAAATACCCGGACTTCCGGAATGGAGGGTACTACATACTTTTGGTCATGCTCAAGGGCATATATCATTATTACATCCAAAGGAGGGAATTTTAATAGGTGGAGATATATTGCTTCCTAACATCTCTCCGAATCCTATCATCGAACCCCCTCTATATAGCGGGGGAAATCGACAAAAGCCACAAATACTACTAAATGAAACGCTTCATAAATTACTAGAATTACCGATCGAAAGAGTTCTACCAGGACACGGGAAAGACATTACAAATCCCAAAAATTTAATTCATCTTCGTTTAAACAGTCAGCATGCGCGTGCTATGAAAGTAAGGGAATGGCTGATGGAAGAATCAATGTCTGCTTTCGACGTGTGTAGACATCTATTTCCGAAAAGTTATAAGTCAAGGATTGGACTGGCAATGTTTGATACAATTGGTCAACTTGATTATTTAATGTCACGAAATTTAATACAAGAAGAGCGAAATACGTATGGTAGTAAGTATTTAGTTAGCACTTAATATTTACCTAACATACCTTTTATTTTCTTAACTTTTAAAAATCGTACTATCAAATTATCATTAGTAATATAAAGATTCTTATTATTTAGAATCTTATAAAAAATAGTATCTTAAAATTATATGTTAGGAGGGAGAAAGGTTGAGTAAAAAAGTAAAAGTGATTGGCGTAAATATGATACCGTTTACAAAACCGGGAATGCATGAGCCGTATGAAGTAATGGCAGCGAAAGCTGTAAAAGGAGCATTAGAAGATGCAGGAATAGATTATTCTGAAATACAACAGGCGTATGCAGGTTACATTTATGGTGACAGTACTTGCGGGCAAAGAGCCTTATATAATGTTGGGATGGTAGGATTACCGATATTTAACGTTAATAATAATTGTTCTTCTGGTTCTACTGCTTTATTTCTAGCAAGACAGGCTGTTGAGTCTGGTCAAGTGGATTGTGCACTTGCACTTGGATTTGAAGAAATGCAACCTGGTGCATTGAAATCTCATTGGGATGATCGAACTTCACCAGCTGAATGGTTGCAGGAACGCGTGATAGAACTATGGCCTGAGGCGCCAGAAGCAACGAGAGCCATACGACTATTTGGATCAGCTGGAAAAGAATATCTTGAGAAGTATGATGCAAATCCAGATATTTTTGCAAAGGTATCAGTGAAAACAAGGAGTCATGCGATTCAAAATCCTTATTCACTTTTTCATAAACCATTGACCGTCGAAGAAGTTTTGAATGCTCCTAAGTTGATGCCTCATATGACACGCCTAATGGCCTGTCCTCCTACTTGCGGAGCCGCTGCGGCGATTGTTTGTAGTGAAGAATTTGCCAAAAAACATGGTATATCAAATGCGGTTGAGATTGTGGCGCAAGCGATTACAACGGATACGGAAGTAAGTCGCGATAGTATCATGAATATCGTTGGAGCAGACATGACTCGTCGTGCAGCTAAGCAAGTCTATGAAGCAGCGGGAATAGGTCCTGACGAGATTGATGTATTAGAACTTCATGATTGCTTCACACCTAATGAGGTCATTACATATGAAGGTTTAGGATTATGTGAAGAAGGTGGAGCAGAGAAATTTATTAATGATGGTAATAACACACATGGTGGAAAAGTGGTAGTCAACCCTTCCGGTGGGCTGATGTCAAAAGGGCATCCAATTGGAGCAACTGGATTAGCTCAATGTACCGAACTTGTTTGGCAACTTCGTGGTCAGGCACAGAAACGTCAAGTAGAAAATGCGAGAGTCGCACTTCAACACAACTTGGGTCTTGGCGGAGCATGTGTTGTTACGATGTATCGCATGGGATAAATAAATAGATAATGAAAAAATAATAGAGAGGAAGATTTTAAATGGTTAAATTACTAGAAAATCAAGTAGCGATTATTACAGGAGCAGGTCGTGGAATCGGTCGAGACACAGCATTAATGTTTGCTGAACATGGAGCAAGAGTAGTTGTAGCAGATAGAGACGAAGAACCAGCAGCTGAGGTTGTGGCTGAAATTAAAGGATTGGGAAGCGATGCTATCGCATTTTGCGGAAGCGTAACTGATCCGGAATTTGGGAAGCAAGTGGTAGAGGCAGCAATTTCTGCCTTCGGTCGTTTGGATATTCTTGTGAATAACGCAGGCTATTGTGCGGATGGTTTACTACATAAAATGTCAGATGAACAATTCCAGGCAATGTTGGACATTCACCTGATTGCGCCATTCCGTTTAATTCGTGAAGCATCACCGTATATGCGTGACGTTGCGAAGAAAGAAATCGAACAAGGAATCGTTCATCACCGTAAAATTATCAACGTTTCCTCTGGTTCAGGTGTAAGAGGTAATATGGGACAGGCAAACTATTCTTCAGCTAAAGCTGGTGTTATTGGATTAACGAAGGTTGTTGCAAAGGAATGGGGTCAATTTAATATCAATAGTAATGCAGTAGCATTTGGTTTTATTGATACGCGTCTTACTCGTCCTAAAGAGGAAGGTCTAATTGTTAATGGAGAAGCAGCGGGTATCCCTGAAAAAGTACGTAACATGTTAATTAATAGCATTCCGCAAAAGCGCGTTGGTAGCGGAAGTGAGGCAGCTGCTAGCATATTATTCCTTGCATCTCCATTGTCTAACTACGTGAATGGTCAAGTGCTTGGTGTAAACGGAGGCTCTTTAACTTAGTTTTTTCTTAGAAAATAAATAATAGTGTTGTCGGAAGATCGAGTTGAATAAAACAAAACTATTAATTATACAGAAGAGGTGAATGAACTTGTCGAATGTGAAAGACTTAATCGGAACTGAGTTTCAACCATATAGTATGGAAGTAGAAAAAGGGAAAATAAAAGAATTAGCACTTGCCATTGGTGATGACAACCCGATTTACTTCGATTTAGAGGCGGCAAAAAAAGAAGGCTATGAAAATATTCCTGTACCACCTACCTTTTTACAAGTTATTGACTTGTGGGGTGGTCTTGGCTCCGTAGAAAAAGTAGAAAAGCTGAAATTAAACCTAGTAAGGGTTTTGCACGGACAGCAATCTTATGAATATTTAGGAGATATTGTGGCAGGAGATACACTTGCGGTAACAAGCAAAGTTGTAAGTGCAGAAACGAAGTCAGCAAGTACGGGTGCAATGGATATTATTGTAACGGAAAATCAATATACGAATCAACGAGGAGAATTGGTTGCCATAACGAGAAATACATTACTGCATCGTCATTAATTTCATAATCATAGAAAGGGGAAATGAATGATGTTTTACGAGGATGTTAAGGAAGGATATGAGTTCCCAGTATTAGAAAAGCAACCGATTACACGTGTACAACTTGTTCGGTTTGCAGGTGCTTCTGGTGACTTTCACCCACTCCATCTGGTTGAAGAGGTGGCAGAGAAGGCTGGTATGAAGATTCTTGCCCACGGAATGTTGATTATGGGAATGTTATCTCAAGGTGTTACTTCATGGGTTTCTAGAAAAAACATTAAGAAATTACAAGTGCGTTTTAGTAAAATGACTTTTCCTGGTGAATCGATTCAGATTGTTGGTAAGGTGTTAGAGAAAAAGGGTGACAATACAGTGTTGGCTGAAGTACTAGCGATGAACAGCGATGGCGAGATAAAAGTTGCAGGAACTTTTGAAGCAACATTACCATCAAGAAATTCGTAAAAATTATATGGTTTTTTAATAACCAGACCGCAATGAGTAACGTGGAATTAGATACTATTATGACCTATCACGCTACTCAATGACGGTCTTTAGTTATCAATAAAAATTGGAATATAGAATTTAACGATTTGGAGGGATACATAGTGTCAAAAACAGCTACTACATCTAAACGAGAAGTATATGATTTATTTAAGAGAGAAAGACCTTTTCTCACTCATGAACATGAGATGTTTCGTACTTCTCTGCAAAAATTTCTCGAAAAGGAGGCAGTTCCAAACATTGAGAAATGGGAAGAAGATAAGCACACACCAAAAGAATTTTATGAAAAACTAGGAGCTAATGGCTTCCTTTGTCCTCAAATCAAACCTGAATATGGGGGTCTCGGACTAGATTTTGGTTTCAACATGATCTTAGCTGAAGAGTTATTTCGCGTAGGAGTAGGAACTTTAGCAAGTACTAGTAGTTCGATTATCGTCCCTTATCTCGAAACATTTGGAACGGAAGAACAAAAGCAAAAGTATTTGCCAAAATGTGTGAGTGGGGAAATCACAACGTCTGTAGCGATGACAGAACCTGGTATAGGATCCGACTTAGCTAGTATGAGCACAACAGCCGTTCGCGATGGTGACTACTATATCCTTAACGGGGAGAAAACCTTTATTTCAAATGGTATTAATGCAGGGCTGTTCTTCGTTGCTGTAAAAACAGATCCAAAAGCAAACCCAGCACGAAAAGGAATTAGCATGATCTTAGTAGAGGCGGATACACCAGGTTTTTCACGTGGAAAAACCTTGAAAAAATTAGGTCAACATTCTCTAGATACTGTTGAATTAGTTTTTGAAGACGCTCGTGTCCCAGCCGCTAATTTACTAGGTGAGGAAGGAAATGGCTTCTACTATTTGATGGATCGTTTACAACAGGAACGTATATTGATTGCAATTAGCTCTTTGGTTGTAGCTGAAGAAATGCTCAAGTCTACCATGAGCTATGTAAAAGAAAGACAAGCATTCGGGAAGCCAATTAGTTCATTTCAAAACACACAATTTGAGATTGCTGAAATGGCAACAGAATTGTCCATGGCACAAACTTTCCTTGATGATTTAACAAGCAAACATATACAAGGGGAAAATATTGTAACTCAGATTTCGATGGCGAAATGGTTCATTACCGAAATGGCAAGACGTATGTCTGCTCGTTGCTTACAACTTCATGGTGGATATGGTTTCATGGAAGAATATCCGATTGCCCGTCGTTATCGAGATGTGGCGGTTATGCCGATTTATGGTGGTACGACAGAGATCATGAAAAATATTATTGCTAAAAACTTAGGTTTATAACAATATCGGTAATTCATGTGGCGATAAGCGCAAGTCTTTTATGAAATAACGAATTTTTATGAAGGCGCTTGCGCTTATCTAATTAATAAGAGGATGAATGAGAATGAAATTCGAAACGAAAATTGGGATGTCTAAACCAGATGCGATTTATGTTCACGGCTATGATTTAACTGAAGATTTAATAGGGGAAATAACGCTAGTAGATATGGCATTTTTAGGTGCTCTTCATCGGCGACCGACAGAGGCAGAATCTAGAATGCTAAATGCCTGTATGGTGGCAATTTGTGAACATGGCTTTACTCCAAGTTCTATTTCCGCCCGCTTAACTTATTTAGGAGCACCAGAGGCTGTACAAGCAGCAGTTGCAGCTGGTTTATTAGGTGCAGGTTCTGTCTACCTTGGGGCTATGGAAAATACGGCACAAATGCTTCAAGAAGGCTGGGTAACCTACGGTCATAATCAAGACGTTGCAGTGGTCGCTGCCGGTATTTTAGAAGACCGTAAAACCAAAAAATTACAAGTGATGGGATGTGGGCATCCGATTCACAGACCAGTTGATCCTCGTACACCTAAGTTATTTGCTTTAGCCGATGAATTGGGATTTAGTTGTAAGCATGTCGCATTGATGAAAGAAATACATCGTCAAATGAGTGAACAAAAAGGAAAGCAAATAACTTTGAATGCAGCAGGGGCAATCGGTGCCATTCTTTCAGATATGAAATTGCATTTTAGTGTTGTTAAATCATTTGCCGTCGCAGCACGTGCAGTTGGTTTAATTGCACATATTGTTGAAGAAATGGAAGTGGATCGAAAAGACTGTATGGCTCAGAAACTTTTCAATCATATTGAAGAAAATACGTTATATACAAATGATGTATCAGTGAAAATGAATGATTAGCGGTTTTATATGAGTGAAATAAATAAGATTTTGAATCAAAAATATTTAAAATAGATGGAGGTTACTAATATGTCCACTACTACGTTAATTCCGTTACATCCCAAAGCGGCCGAGTTTGTTTCTACACCTAAAAAGTTGCTCATCAACGGTCAATGGGTGGACGCCATTTCAGGTGAAAGAACGCAAACTATAAATCCGGCAACGGGTGAGGTTATTACGACAGTTGCAAAAGGCGGAAGGGAAGATGTTCATCAAGCTGTTCAAGCAGCTCGTAAAGCTTTTGATGAAGGTCCTTGGTCAAAGATGAAGCCTGCAGAGCGGGCAAAACTTCTGTTAAAGCTTGCTGATCTCATGGATGATAATGCCGAAGAATTTGCACATCTTGAGACATTGGATAATGGGAGAGCCTTAATGTTTACTGCAAGAGTCGCAAACATGTGTGCAGAGCATTTCCGTTATTATGCTGGATGGACAACTAAAACTGCAGGGGAGACGATTCCTGTATCGCTTCCTGGAGATATTTTTAATTATACAAGACGTGAACCAATTGGGGTATGTGCTGCTATTAATCCTTGGAATATTCCGTTACCTGCAGCAGTTATGAAATTGGCGGCACCACTCGCGACAGGGAATACGGTGGTGTTAAAGCCAGCTTCTGAAACCCCTTTAACGACTTTACGATTAGGTGAACTGATACAAGAGGCAGGATTTCCAGACGGTGTTGTAAACATTGTAACAGGGCCTGGTTCAACATTAGGAAAAGCGTTAACGGAACACCCAGATGTTGATAAAATAGCTTTTACAGGTTCAACCGAAGTTGGACAGCAAATTATGAGATCAGGTGCTTCAACCATTAAGAAAGTAACGCTGGAGCTGGGTGGAAAGTCTGCTCATATTATATTTGCTGATGCCGATTATGAAGTGGCGTTGAGGAATGCTGCGCACGCTATCTTTATGAATTCAGGTCAATTGTGTGTCGCTGGATCTCGTTTATTTGTTGAGAAGAACATATATGACAGATTTGTAGCTGATTTGGCGGACTTTACGAAGACGTATACATTAGGTAATGGATTTGCCCCATCTACCATGTTAGGACCTGTTATTTCCGAACAACAAAAAAATTCTATATTAAAGTATATAGACATCGGACAACAAGAAGGAGCTGAATTGGTAATAGGAGGAGAAGCAAAGGGTGCTGGTCTAGAAAATGGCAATTATGTAAAACCAACTGTATTTGCAAATGTAACGAATGATATGAGGGTTGCTCAAGAAGAGATCTTTGGTCCTGTCGTCACCGCAATTCCATTCGATAATATGGATGAAGTCATCAAGATGGCAAATCAATCGATATACGGCTTGGCTGGAGGAATATGCACTACGGATGTTCGCAAAGCGCATAAAGTAGCTCATGCGCTCAGAACAGGTAATGTGTGGATTAACACATACGGTCTCGCGGATCCAGCTTCACCATTTGGAGGTATTAAGCAAAGCGGTATTGGTAAGGAAAATGGTGCAGCAGCTATCGATATGTATACAGAGATTAAGAGTGTTTGGCTTAATTTAGATTAACCGATTGGGAGGGTATGTTGATGAAAGTAAGAGCAGCCGTTATAAATAGACCAGGAGAAGAATATCAATTAGAAACCCTAGAATTAGCGGAGATGCAGCCTGATGAAGTATTAGTGAAAATGGTTGCTTCAGGTATGTGTATGTCAGATGAGACTATTAGAAAAGGTAAATCAGCGGTCGCTTTACCAATGGTGCCAGGTCATGAAGGTTCCGGTATTGTTGAAAAAGTAGGAGATGCTGTTAAATCGTTTAAAGTTGGAGATCATGTGGTTATGTCCTACGCCTATTGTGGGGATTGTCCAAGCTGTCGTAAAGGGCGTCCAGCTGTATGTGACGATTGGATGAAATTGAATTTTCTAGGTGTCAGAGACGATGGGAGTTTTACATTTCGTAAAGAAGATGGTACTACTGTAGGGAATTTCTATGGTCACTCATCATTTACAACACATACATTAACTCATGAAAGTAATTTAACAAAAGTAGATAAAGATTTAGATTTACGACTTGTTGGTCCATTAGGCTGTGGCTTTTTAACTGGTAGTGGTACTGTAATCAATGGTTTAAAACCAGAAGTAGGTTCATCCATTGCTATTTTTGGTACAGGAGCAGTTGGACTAGCTGCCATGATGGCGGCAAAAATCGAAGGTTGTTCAACTATTATCGCAGTTGATATTCACGATAGTCGCTTAGATATCGCTAAAAATCTTGGCGCAACCCATGTAATAAATAGTAAGCTAGAAGATCCTATTGAAAAAGTGAAAGAAATAACAAATGGTAAAGGCGTAAACTATGCAGTTGATACAACTGGAGTAGGGCCGGTGATGAAAACAGCTTTAACCGTTTTAGCAAAAGGAGGCGTTATTGCCCCTGTAGCTATATCACAAAGTAGTATCGAAATTATTCCAACTGCAGAATTAACCCTAGCAAGTAAAAGCATAATTGGTGTAATAATGGGAGACGGTGTTCCTCAATTATCCATTACTCAATTAGCGAAATTCTATA
>NZ_JBALMO010000072.1:0-477 GCF_036963345.1 Bacillus sp. JJ722 | reverse complement strand
ACTTTGAAGATATCAATCAGGCTTCTATTGATTCAGCGGATGGATCTGCAATCAAGCCTATATTAATCATGGATGAATCTTATACAGTTTAATTAATTTGCTTAAACCGTTATTTGAGGATTTAACAACAATGAAAGATTACAAAAAAAATTATTCAGGGTGTTTGGCGGAATAAGTTGAGTTAAACATTCTTTAAAAATATGTATCCTTTCAAAAATGAAGTAATAGCTTATAGAATCCGTTGAAAAAGACCACAAAAGTTTAGTGGTCTTTTTTCTGTTTGGTGTAAATGAGTGTAAATGAGTTTAAGATAGTATAGTTGCAATTTTTGATACCTCCCACTGTCTTACAGGGGAGGTTAATTGCTATAATTTGTTCTTGTTTGAATTAATGATAGTTTATAACTAAGAAATTATTCTTTGAAATTATTAGCTTGAACATGAAGTTCTTTCAAAAACTCTTTACCTGCAACTGAAA
>NZ_JBALMO010000071.1:3201-27347 GCF_036963345.1 Bacillus sp. JJ722 | reverse complement strand
AATACTAAAAAAAATATAAAGCATGCTAACTCCTTGTCATATAATGAAATTTACAAAAAAACATAATGAAATCATACCACAATTACAATTAATTGTATGCGACATGACATATAACTACTCATTGTTATTCGTTATATTTAATATCAAACAGTAAGAAAGAGGCTACTAGTTATGTAGCCTCTTTCTTCATTATATTCTATTTTACTTATTCTCTTGAAAAAGATTAATATCATACTTTTCTTTCATTACTTTAAATACGGTATGTCTTTCTTTCCAGGCATTTTCTTGTTTCCATAAATCTTTGCTCTTATCAACAATTTCGCATCTTAAGGCATGATATTCCTTTTCGGCTTTATCTGCTTGTTTCTTAAGTACAAGCATATATCCGTAGGTCCCAAACACTGTAGCAAAGTACAAGAAAGAAGTAGGCTTACTTATAAAATAAGAAAACATATCAAAGAAGGAATAAGAAAAAGGCTGTACAACAAAATAATACATATATATCACAAGAAAAAATCCAAGAATAAGCGCAACAATAGTTGTCCAAAAATGTTTCTTCTTTAAATCATCAAACTTTCTCTTTCGTTTAATTACATTTTGAAGCATTTTCTTGGTCGCTTGATCTGTTATTTTATCATCTAACATCGAGATAGAATAATCCATATACTCAACTCCCTATATCCTTCAATAAAGAGTATATGAAAAAACACTCCATGATAGAACTTAATCCATTGGGATTTTCAATACTTGTCCAACGCGAATATCATTGCTAGATAAGCCATTTGCTTGCTTAATCTTTTCAATACCCGATTGAGAAGAATAATAATTCATAGCAATTCGGAAGATTGTTTCCTGTGGTTTAACAACATGCTCAATTACTTTAGATGTATTTTCGTTCTTGTCAGGTACCTCTGGTTTCACAACAGGTTTCTTTTCAGGCTCTTTTGGTTCATTCTTCACAGGTACCTTTTGATTTGGATGATTCGAATCACCTTTTGTTTCTTCTTTAGACTTTACATTAAGCTCTGAACTTGGTTTATCAACTTTAGATTTTCCTTCTTTTTCATCATTATTTGCTAATTTTTTTTCTTTTTGATCTTCATTTTTATCCTTATCTTTAGGAGAATCCTCTTTCTTCACCACTTCATCTTCATACTTCCCATCAACATTAACTTCTGATGAGAAACTTGATTCCTCTTCTTTCGTAAATGCGGGCTTATCATCTTTTGTAAAATATGTATAGAATGCAAAAATAGTTATAGGTAATAAAACAAAAAATAAAGCTAATAGTTTTACTAATGGAAACTTTATTTTCCAAACCATTTTTTGTTTCTTTTTACCGTGTACTTCTTTACGAGAAGGTAATGAAGCTACGCTGAATTCATCTTCATTTTGCTTAGCATCAACTTTTTTCCTCAAATGCTCCGCTTGATCATTGCGTTCTTGATTCGTCATGAGCAGTCCCCACTTTCACAGTCCGTCTTTTTTTTCTCTTATATATTTAATTTTAATTATAATTCCTAATAAGAAATCTATAATAAAATGGGCAATGATCGTTACCATTAAGTTATTAGTCAACTCAAACAACAGCCCAATAAACAAACTAAGTAAAGTTATATTCACCAATAAAAATGGCTTGAATAAATAACGATAATGAACAAGTGCAAAAATAGCACTCGCAATCCAAATATTTGTATTATACTGAATCACACCACGAAATAAGATTTCCTCACAGAGAGCAATTACTAATGTTAGGAAGAAGATATTAGGATAGGATAAATTACGAAATATCCTTTCATTAATACCTCCATCATCATATAGAGAAGGCGGCAATATTTTCATTAAAATGACATCATTCAATACAACAAGTAACCCTACAACGACTCCCCATATCAGCATAACATCTATAAATCGAAATAAAGAAAGAAACTCAGATAAAGAATCAAATAAGAAAAAAGCCAAAATAGCTGAAACAATGAGTACAATCCCTTGTGTTATCCACACATTTAGCACAAGTACTTCATCCGAAATATTCTTTATTAACTCAGCTTGTTTATTATTCATCTTTCATAGCTCTTTTCGGTAGTAAAAATGCTGATAATTCTTCTTTCCAATTCATATACTCCAAAGTTAGAGACATTTCCTCACTATCATTACTATAGTAGCTTTCAATTTGATCTCCGCAATTACTACAGCATGGGGATTGTTCAACGTCATCGACCTCTTCAAAATACTTTAGGATGCCTTTTCGATAACAGTTCTTTTGTAACATCCATTTAAAGAAAATTTGCCATTTCATTAATTTTCTTTCCGTCGTATTACGAATATGCTCTTTGAGTCCAGCTTGTATGTCGGTAAGAGAACCTGCTTGTTGCATATAATGCCAAATGAGACGCTCTTGCGTTTCAGTAAATCCTATATTCGCCATAACTTGAGAGATTGGTACCGATGTATTATTTAAGTCCTTGTGGGGTGCTAATGTATGAAACAATTCATCGATTTGAATTTCATTAGGAAGTTCATTTTCCAGCAAAAATAACGGTAGACTTTCATCTCCATCACAATATAATAAGATTGCTGCACTCGATAGCCCATCACGACCCGCTCTACCAATTTCTTGTAAGTACGCTTCCATATTAGGAGGTAGATGAAAATGAATAATAAATCTAACATTCTCTTTATTAATACCCATTCCAAAGGCACTTGTCGCACATATAACTTGCAATTGATTTTGTAAAAATTGTTGCTGAATCAGTACTCTCTGTTCTTGATCCATACCAGCATGGTACACACCAACTCTCTCAACACCGCTATTTCTTAACAAATCACTAGCTGCTTCAGCCGCTTTTTTACTTAAGAAATATATGATCCCAGGCTTCTTTAAGCTTTTTACTAGCTCTACCAATCTTTTTTCTTTCTCATCATAGGAATTCAATCTTTCAACAAACAAGCCAATATTATCTCTATTTACCGATGTAACGATTTCAGTGCAATTCTCAATCTCTAAAAAATATTTGATGTCTTGTCGTACTTGTTCAGTAGCAGTAGCCGTTAACGCCAAGGTAAGTGGGTTGTGCAACTTTCTTCTAATACTTCCAAGGTTTAAATAATCAGGTCTAAAGTCAAAGCCCCATTGTGATATGCAATGGGCTTCATCAATAACAAATAATCCAATTTGAAGATTGCTTAAAGCCGATAAAACATTAGGCATCATTAACATCTCTGGAGATAAAAATATAAATTGATACCTATTAATATTTCGTAGTGCCTCGTACTTCTCATCTTGTGTTAAAAATGAATTTAACGCGACAACTCTCTTTTCTCCATTTAACTTTAATTGTTCTACTTGATCTTGCATAAGAGATATTAAAGGTGAAACAATTACAGCAGGTTTTCCAATTATCTTGCTTGCTAGTTGATAACATATGGATTTACCTGTTCCAGTTGCCAACATTGCCAATGTATCGTTTCCTTCTAATAAGGATTGTATAACTTCTTTTTGACCATCACGAAACGAATGATAGCCAAAATGTTGATACAATTCTTGTTCCAGATTCAAAACAATGCCCCTCCTTTTGCAAGAGCTAGACGTATTTGAAAATAACTAACCTGATCCGATAAAGCTTGCTTGATTTGCTTTAATTGCCGTGTCTTATTTTCATTTGCAGTATTGATAATTTGCTCAACCCATTCGTCACTTACATAATTTGAGATATTTGTAACTGTACGATTAATAACCAATTCAACGATGTGATCTTCAATTGTATTTCGTTTTAATCGCCTTTTATTAGCTATTACATCAATCGAAAAACCATTTTTAACATATTTAAATGTAATCATGGAACTATTCGTAATCATACTTGCTCCATCTACCAATAAACCCGCACCTATTGAAGCTAACACTCCATTAGGATTTTCCTCCACAATTGATAAAAAACAATGAAGTGTATCCACAAACAGATAGTAAACATCAATTTCATTTAACGTTAGTAAATCCGCTATTTGCTTGTTACTATACCCAATCCGTTTACTTCCTGATAGCTTTAATAGAAAAACATTAGCTTGGAAATCAGGGACTTTTATTAATATTTCATACATTTCATCATGAAGTTGTTTTATTAGCTGTTCCCGATTTTTGTGCTGTATTAAAAATCGTTTTACCCAGCTTTGTATTGCTAAATCACGTTGCACACAATAATATTTAGAATTTTTATGCGCACTATTTGATAACACTTGAAACAATAGTGAAAACCGCTTCCAGAATAATGCTACCTGATTATGATATTTAAAGCCATTTATATGAGATAGCATTGGCTTCTTCAGATAAAATTCATCCAATGCCATTTTGCTTCTAGAGGTTACAGCATATTCACCTTTTTCATCTTTAAGTTGAATCCAATCCATTTCATTGAAATATTGGATCATTGATTGAAATTCCTCTCGACTAATTGTTGGATAAGTCCTAAAGTATTCAGGTATGTTATATAAATGTATATCTTGAATAGTTTGAGAGGATTTCTTGCCATATAGCACATGAAATACAGAATATACGGTTCTTTCGCCATTAATTTGTACAAGGCTTTGTAAAATAATTGCTTCTAAATACGAGTGCAACATAGTAATCACATTCCTAGTTTATATCGTCATCATTCTTACATAATTTTATCAGAATTTAGCGCAATTTGGTGAAAAACATTTTGAATGTACATTGACATTAAACTTCAATATCAACTATACTGTTTTTTCATGATTTTTGAAGTAATAGTAAATACTATTGAAAAGTTACCGTATGACAAATACAATAGATTGTAGTAGAATATATTTTCGTACAAGTATTGTACATAAGTAAGGAGGTTTATCATGGCTAAATATACGATTGTTGACAAAGACACTTGCATTGCATGTGGAGCATGTGGAGCAGCAGCGCCTGATATATATGATTATGATGATGAAGGTATCGCGTTTGTTATTCTAGACGAAAACCAAGGTACTGCAGAAGTGCCTGAAGTTCTTTTAGAAGATATGATGGATGCTTTAGAAGGCTGTCCAACTGAATCCATTAAAGTTTCAGACGAATCATTTGATGGTGACGCTCTAAAATATGAATAATCCATAATATATGAACAAAGAAGTTGTCCGGCTAATCGTATTAGATCGTTTTAGCCTAGATAGCTTCTTTTTTGATTTTTTCAAAGAAAATTTAAAAAAGCCAGTAATTGTTGTTCCCAACAATTACTGGCTTTAACTTTAAAGTTCATATATATTAAATGTATTTAAACTTTAGCAGGTACTAACTTTGCAAGCCATCCTTGTAAACGGCTAAATAACAATAAGAAGACCGCTGTCATCAATACACCTTTAATTAAATTAAATGGTAAGATTGCAGTTGTTACAAGTGTTTTTGCGTCTCCCATATCCCAGTTCATAAAGAAAGTATATGCTGGAAGGATAATTAAGTAATTCATGATTGCCATAAATACAGCCATTACAACGGTTCCAGTCACAAGACCAACAACTAAACCTTTCTTAGAACTCGCTTTCTTATAAATATAATAGACAGGTAAAATGTATGCTACTCCAGCAATAAAGTTTGCAAAATGCCCAATCGGTACCCCTACTTCACTACCTGTCATCGCGTAGTCTAGAATATTCTTCATTAACTCAACTACAATACCAGCTACTGGCCCAAAGATAATCGCGGCAATTAACGCTGGAATGTCGCTAAAGTCGATATTGAGAAATGCTGGAAACCCTGGAAAAGGAAAATTCAACAACATCAATACATAAGCAATACTACTGAACATCCCAATTACAACAAATTTTCTAACCTTTTGACTCTTCATAGTACTCTCTCCTTCTTTTGTGATCTCCTTCACGAAAAGAGGATAGGCCCTAACCGTGGCATAAAAAAACCCTTTAGTTTAGTACACTAAAGGGAGAAAATTACCAAGGTTAAATAAACGTATTACTATATTATTTTTAAAAATAGAGTAAAACGCTCGAACCTCCACCTTCTCCCATCCAGACTATACTGTCGGCTTTGGATTCTCACCAAATCAGCTGTGTAACAACAAAGTTATTGCACAGGTCACGGGCTTAGAAGATAAAATCTTCAACACCGCCGGTCGGGAATTTCACCCTGCCCCGAAAGTAGATCTAATATTTTATTAGTGACCTCTTGTATGGTAAGTAGTACTATTTTGATAGTTTAATCACTAGTTGACTGTCTGATGCTTACTCAAATCCCTTCGAGAAAGCATAAAATCTAATGTTATTCTACTAAAAAACTACCACTAACTATACAATTAGTCCGTTTGATTTTATCATGTTACAAAAATGAAGGCAAGAGAATTGTCTCCATGATTGTACNNGTACTTATATATCTAAAAACCATTATTTACAAATAAAATTTGACTTATCTTAAAATTAATCATTATTAATTATAATTGCGCATACCCATGTAACTTTAATCCATCATTTATGACATCAATTAAATGATCCATCGCTCTCCTACAATGTGATTGTCCTGTATTTCTTATAAATCCAATCTTTAATTCACTACGAAAATCTTCTATCGTTCTAATCACTGTACCTGCAGGAGGTGGTGTAACAGCTATTAACGGGACAATAGCAATTCCAAAATCAAATTGAACATAATGTTTGATTGCGAGCATATCGCTAACTTCTAATTTATAATCAGGATTAATTCCTACTTCAATCATCTGTTTCTCAAGATTTCGTCGAAATGGACAATGAGTATTTGTAGTAATCAATTTTTCACCTTCAAGATTTCGCAATAGAATACGATCAAATTTAGTAAGGCGATGGAAGGCAGGCACTAATAAAACTACTTCCTCTGAGAAAAGCGGTTCAAAATTGAAATCCTGATCCATTTCAGGTGCGGTACACAACGCAATATCCACCTCATCATTTTTTACCATTTCACTTAATACTTTACAGCATTGCACTTGTACCCTTAACTGAACTTTCGGAAATTTTTCAATAAATGAAGCCAATACTAATGGAACACGATAGCTCGCAGCTGGCTCCATAACTCCAAGTCTAATTTGACCAGATTCACCATGAACTAAGTCCTCCATAGAGTGTTGTAAATTTTCAAAATCTTTTAATAATAAATCCCCTTTTTCATTCAGCAACCTACCCGCTTCAGTCATTTGTAGTTTCTTTCCTCGTTCAAGCAAAAGGACACCTAATTCCGATTCAAGACTTTTTATATGCATCGTTACTGTCGATTGAGCATAATTAAGCTCTTCAGCCGCACGTTGAAAACTACCTAACCGAACAATTGTTTTAAATGTTTTAATTGTTTTTAAATCCATCAACAGACCTCCTACCTAAATAGCACAAAACTCTTCTTATTAATGAATAAGAAGAGTTTAACTAATTGATTACATCCTCTTATCTTTCAATCATTTGATTGCTGGAATTGGCACAGTACTCTTTATTTTGAGCCTTTTGCCGAGACTTCGTAGGACCAGTTCCTCCATCTCTCTTGATAAGAATTTTTAAATTTTTATTATTCACATCATATTACTTGGTATAAATATACTAATAATTCAAATAAATGTCTAGGGGATTTTATAACAAAAATGAAATTTTAATTTATATAATTTTTTGAAAATTTAATAATATTTTCACACTTTAAAGCGCTTTCAGGACCCTGTATTAAATTGACACACTTTTTTTTGTTCTGTAGAATGAGTTTAATAGTTTATAGTTTTATAAATTTTAAAAATTTCATACATTAATAGGATGGTGTTCTTGGTGTACAAAATATTAGTCGCTGATGCTATTAAGCCTGAGGGATTAACTCCTCTTCTTCAAGCTGATGGAGTTGAATTAATTCAACAAACAGTTGAAGAAGCAGCTGACAAGCTAAACGATATCGATGCTATTTTAGTTAGAAGTGCTACAAAAGTAACAGAAGAATTAATGAATAAAATGCCAAACTTAAAAATTATTGCACGCGCTGGTGTAGGTGTAGACAATGTGGAAATCCCAGCTGCAACAAAGCGCGGTATTGTTGTTGTTAATGCTCCAGATGGTAATACAATCTCAACCGCTGAACATACGTTCGCTATGATGTCTTCCTTAATGAGACATATTCCTCAAGCTTATGCTTCTATTAAGAAAGGTGAATGGAAACGTTCAGCTTTCGTAGGAACTGAATTAAACGGAAAAAATCTAGGTATTGTAGGAATGGGTAGAATTGGGGCAGAGATTACGAAACGAGCTAAAGCGTTTGGTATGAACGTATTCGCATTCGATCCTTTCTTAACAGATGAAAGAGCAAAACAATTAAACATTGTTTCTTTAACAATCGACGAACTTGTTGAGCGAGTGGACATCATCACTGTACACACTCCACTAACTAAAGAAACTAGAGGATTAATCAACAAAGAACGTTTATTAAAAGCGAAAAAAGGTATTTATGTACTAAACTGTGCACGTGGTGGAATCATTAACGAAGATGATTTATACGAGTGCCTTGTTCAAGGTCACGTGGCCGGAGCAGCTCTAGACGTATTCGTTGAAGAACCAGCAACAAACAATAAATTACTTGAATTAGATTCAGTTATTGCAACACCTCACCTAGGAGCATCTACTAAAGAAGCTCAACTAAATGTTGCTACTCAAGTAGCTCAAGAAGTGTTAACATTCTTAAATGGAAATCCTGTATCAAATTCTATTAATTTACCGGCTATCTCTAAAGCAGTTTTTGAAAAAATCCAACCATTCTACAGTTTAGCTAAACAGTTAGGAAGTTTCGCTTCTCAATGTATGAAAGAGGGAGTTAAAGAAATCTCTGTAACATACGCTGGTACAGTACTTGACTTTGAAAGTAGTTTATTAACAAAAAGCATCATTTCAGGTTTCTTAGGAGCTAGAATTGACCATCCAGTTAATGAAGTAAACGCAATGCTTGTAGCACAAGAAAGAGGCATTACAATCGGAGAGAAGATTTCTCAAAACACTTCTGGCTATAGCAACTTGATTACTGTAACTGTAAAAGGTGATAAACAACAATTAGACATCAAAGGAACTTATGTTGAAAACTACGGTTCACGCATTGTTAGCTTAAACGGCTTTGCAATTGACTTCATTCCAGAAGGGAACCTTCTTTACATTCAACATACTGACCGTCCAGGTGTAATCGGTCGTGTTGGTAAAGTATTAGGCGATCACTCTGTAAATATCGCAACGATGCAAGTTGGGCGTAAACAACTTGGTGGAGAAGCAGTAATGGTTCTTTCTATCGATAAGGCACTATGTAAAGAAGTTCATGAGAAATTATTAGAACTAGATGATATTACTTTCATGCATAATATCTCCCTATAAGAACAAAAGCTCCGAGCGCCCGTTCACTAGGCGTTGGGTGCTCGGAGCTGGACGTAGATTCACTCTTTTTCAAGGTTTATCAACAAGCTACTATTTTATAAACTCAGAGGCTGTTAGTAACAGCCTCTGAGTTTATTGAACTTGATTTATAATTATTATTTGCTCAACAAAAATGGCGTCTGAAAGCAACTTGTTATTTTCTTTTAACTCCTGAATCGATATACCATACTTCTTACTTATGCTCCACAGTGTTTCTCCTTCTCGTACTACATGTTTATTACTATGTAAAGACATTGCCTCAACTGCTTTTTTGGATGCTAGTTCATGATTTTGTTTATGTAAAACAATCAACGGATTAATTGCATTCTCTTTAGCAATTGACCAATTTCGTTCATGAACTTCAAAGTGCAAGTGTGTTCCACTTGAATTCCCTGTATTACCCATCTTTCCAATAGCTTGGCCTTGCTTTACAAACTCTCCTTCATTTACTAAACGCTTATTTAAATGAGCATATACCGTTTCATATCCTTCATCTTCATGAAGAATAAATACAACATGCCCATAAGAATCCGAGTAATAAGACTTACTAACAACCCCATTACTTACTGCTCGTATATTCGAATTAATTGATCCCGCTATATCAATCCCTTTATGCTCTCCACCTCTAGTGCCGAAAAAGTCGCTAATAGTACCTTCAACAGGCCAAATCCAGTTTTCAGGCATCTCTTTCGTACTTGCAGCTTTCTTTACGGTTCCTCCAACAAACATAAGACCAATACATACAGCTATTATTAATACGACCAGCAACCTTCTACCATAATCAATCATACATTTCCTCCTATAAAATTGAAGACTTGATCAATAGAGATTCAATCATCCCCATTAATTACGAATGGTTCTTCGTATATTATGTGGACTTGTCCACTCATAGAACTCTCAAATGTATATCAGACAATTAATGGTCACAGTTACTAGATTTCACTTAAGTTTGGAGAAATATACTAAAAAAAGCAGAAGAGTCTGTTTTACGGTATACTATAGTCTGATTTTCAAAACAATAAGCTATTATTCAATTATGACGGATGGATATTAAACAAAAAGGGTATTCAAAAGTTTCCTTTCGAATACCCTTTACCTTATGAATTGATTACATTAGGAGCAATCGGTACTTCCATAATTTCATTTAACTTCATTGAACCGATTGTATTTATATTACTATTTTGAAATTGAATCGTTTTATATCCAAACTCTCTGGCCGTTAACAATATCGCTTCTATTGCTTTCACATAAGCTTCGCTATCTTCAAGCTTCGTATCATTTGAGAAATTTACAACTAAATGATCACCTTTATCGACAATTTCATCAAAATGTACAGCAGCAGGAATACTCGCTTTCATACTCTCAGTCTTACCTACTGATTTCATCACTTCAAGAGCTTCTGAGATCTCACTGAATACACTTGTTGAAGGGACAAATAATGGTGTCGTTCCCTCGTTGTTTTCCAGCAGATAGATCGCACGTTGAGGAGTAGAATCAATCTGAGCTTCTTCTACTAATCCTGTATCCGAAAATGCAACCCCCTTCTGTTCATTCGTATAAAAGTAAAGTTTCTTCACATCTCGATATATATACCCTTCCTTCAATGATTCCAAAACCATTTTATCCATTACTTCTTTCGCATTCATTGAGAAAGTAATATTAACAGCCTGTTCTTCGGTTGCATTTGCGGCTTGCCAATCTATCACACCTACTTGTAAATCAAGTATTTCATCATTAATAGCCATTTTAGCTTCTTTAAGCGCTTCTACTGGATTAGTTGTTTGTTTATCTACCATTAGTGTAATTGGAACAATGCTATTATTGGCTGAAGGCACTCCTATAGTCATATAATTCATATTTTTCACTTCATCTTTATATAATAATGCGCTTGATGAAACAGAGGAGAAGCTAGCTTGTTTTCTTAAAGGATCAGAGTTTTGGCTACTATTACTCCGATCATTTGACTGATTGCTCTCATGAGCAGCAGCATTTGTATTCTTTTCACTATCTTCTTTAACCTCTTGTTTATGCTCTTCAACCGAATTATCTTCTAAGGACATTTCTTCAAATTCAGCGTTATCACTATACATCGCTACATTATTTGAGTTATTACCGCTATCTCTTTTCATTTCCTCTTGAAAGAAAATAGTTAAAGTAAAAAAGGCAAAAAGACATATTGCTGCTGCAGATGCAGTCATCGTTAGCCACTTACTAGAATCCTTCATAAGTTTAGGCTCAATTGCTCTTCCATAGATTATTTGGGGATCTCGATTGTCTTTAATACTTGGTAGTTGGGAGAATAATGATATTATTTCATTTTCATTCCATTGTGACTTCTTCATTATAATTCTCCTCCCCTACAGTATCTTCTAAAAGTGTACGAACTGTCTTTAAAGCTCTATGTTGAGTAGTCTTTACTTTACTTACTGTCCATCCAAGAACTTCAGCCGTTTCTACGATCGATAACGACTGAACAAAACGAAGAATTAATACCATTCGTTGATCAACTGTACAACAATCAAGACTAGCATAAATCTTCTGCACGTGGTCGTTTAAGACAGCGATTTCTTCAGGTAACGGCTGACAATCCTGTATCGTGTCTCTACTCCAATCAAAATTATGAAGAATTCTTTGCATCCATGTTTTTTGCTTTCTAAAATGATCAATTGCCGTATTTCGGGCAATTGAAAATAGCCACGTCTTCTCACTGCTCTTACCTTCAAATCGTTCATATGAATGCAGTACTTTTATATAAACCTCTTGCATTAAGTCCTCAGCAGTTTCTCGATTTTTCACCATATAAAATAAAAATTGAAAAACATCTTGATGATACTTTTCATATAGATTTTGAAAAACGGAGTGCATCATAGTCCTCCCCCTCCGTTTAATATTAGTCGAAACAACTAATATTAAAGTTACACATGTTTTAAAAAAGAAATTAATTACACAAAAGGAAGAGTTAAAAAACTCTTCCTGATGTCATTAAAAATTCTTTTTGTGGTATTCCAGTTATTCTACAGCGATAAAGCTACAGCATGACATTTACATTTTATTACTTAATATCACTTTACTTTTCGGTATAATACATGTAAACATTGTTCCTTCATTTATCTCACTGACAACTGAAATTTCACCATTATGCGCTTTCACAATATTATGAGCAATCGCCAATCCAAGACCTGTACCCGAACGACCTCTCGTTCTTGCTTTATCAGCTTTATAGAATCGTTCAAATATAAAAGGCAAATCTTCTGAAGCTATACCTGATCCTGAATCCTGTACTTCGATTACAAGTCTATCTTTTTCATCCACATATTGGTTAATAGAAACTATTCCCCTAGCCGGCGTATGACGAATTGCATTATCAATTAAGTTTATTAACACTTGCTCCATACGGTCAGGATCAATAATCCAATGCCTATTTATATCTTCTATATTCGTATTAATTGTTATTTCGTTATCTTTCGCAAGACCTGAAAACTTCGATGTAATTCGATTCAAATAATAATTTAAATGAACATCCTCAAAGTTTAAACTCATATGCCCTGCTTCCATACGAGCTAAATCCAACAATTCATTTACTAGGCGGCCCATTCGAAGAGACTCATCATAAATGATTTGCGCCATTTCTTTCTTTTCTTCTTCAGTTTGGGCAATATCATCAATGATTGCTTCACTATAACCTTGTAACATACTAATCGGTGTTCGCAGTTCATGGGAAACATTAGCAATAAAATCATTACGCATTTTATCTAACTTGCGCTCTTCAGTCATATTACGTAATACCGCTACAGCACCACGAATATTTTTATTATTATATAAAGGGCTTACAATTATAACCCAGTAATGATCACCAATTTTTATTTCGCCAATTTGTTCTTGCTCAGATTCGACCGATAGTTGAAACAAATTCATTAATTCAAAAGGAGCTTCACGCTGACTAGTTGGCTTGCGTTTCTCATAATACCAATAGTGTAGAAATTGATCAGCAGGTGGATTTGTTTTTAATATCGAACCATCTATATTTATCGTAATAACACCATCGGCCATACTGCTTAAAATACTATCTAAATTTTCTTTTTCTTGACTAAGGGCATCCATATTATTTTTAAGCTGTTTTCCCATCTGATTGAATGCAACTGCAAGTTCGGCAATTTCATCATTCGAAGGCGAAGGCACTTCCGTATCAAATTTCCCTCGAGCCACTTCAAAAGCAGCTTCCCTCATTTTTCTCAAAGGAGCTGTAATACGAGTAGAAAGGAAAAAAGCAAAAATCGTTGTTAGGACAATTGCTACTCCAGCCGCCAAAATAATAAATTTTGTTGTTGATTGAATAGTATCTTGCATTGAATCCAGCGTTTGAAAAACAAAAATTACACCATTTTCATTAGTAACCGTATTTAAAGGAACACCCACGATTATGCCAGGTGTTTCTACTTCTCCATCAGGAGATTGTTTAAGTACAAGCTCTTTAGTTACCGTTTTTCCACTAGAAAACACTCGAGAAAGATCTTTATCTTTTTTTATCATGTCTACAGAAAGCTCTGGTTGTGAATAGCTAGAGTCTGTTGTATAAACTTTATTATCTTCCTGAACAATCATGATTGTCTTAGATTGACCTAATAGTTGGGATGATATTTCTAAGGTATAGTCTGGATCTTCATGATCCTCAAGAATCTGTACAATCCGGTTAGCAGTAGTGAGTAATTCATTCTCTACTTGATGTACATTAAAACTCTCGAAAAACTCAAGAAGGAGCACCGTCAAAATCAGCAACACAAAACATACTAACAGTAAGATGGTAAGCCAAAGCTTACCAACGACGCTCCTTAGAAATATCATTATTCGTTCACAACCTCAAATTTATACCCTACACCCCAAACGGTGACAATCATCTTAGCTGCTTCTTCAGAAACTCGATTAAGCTTTTCTCTTAATCGTTTTACATGTGTATCTACTGTACGTAAATCACCGAAAAACTCATAATGCCACACTTCTTTTAATAGCTGTTCGCGATCAAATACTTTATCTGGGGCTTTCGCCAGAAAATAAAGGAGTTCATATTCTTTCGGAGTAAGCGAAACTTCCTTTCCATCTGCCATAACTCTATGAGCATCATTATCAATTGTAAGATGAGGTAAGACAATTACATCTTTTGTTGTTGTATCTGTTTGAATGTAGCTAGTTTTTGATGAACGTCGTAATAGAGCTTTTACTCGTAAAACAACTTCCCTTGGGCTAAATGGTTTTACAATATAATCATCCGTACCTACTTCGAATCCTTGCACGCGATTAATCTCTTCACCTTTTGCTGTTAACATTATAACAGGAGTTGATTTCTTCTCTCTCAACTCTCGACATACTTCAATTCCATCCTTACCTGGCATCATGATATCTAAGAGAATTAAATCATAATCATTTGTAGTAGCTTTTATTAAAGCTTCATTTCCATCCTCTGCTTCTTCGATTACATAATCTTCTCTTTCAAGATACATTTTCAATAAACGACGAATTCTTTCCTCATCATCGACTACTAAAATTTTGACACTATTATCCATCATACTTCCTCCCCTTTTGTATACAGCACAAAATGATGATTATTAGTTCTATCATTTTTTCTTCACAAAAAGTAGACTGTTTTTCCATCTAAATGTTTGTAACTCTTTCATTATATATAAAAAGCAAGAAAAGAGAAATAAACTTATACATTTCTCAATGTTTACAGCACGAAAACAGTGTTAATACAATCAAAACGATAGATACTCTTTATAAATCAATGCAAATTTTACACTGTTAGAGTGATTTTACTTCATAAAAAACCTCCACCTTTAAACGGTGAAGGCTTTATAAAAACATTCATCTTTCTATATTCTAAACAAAAAAAGTCCATTTTAAAAATCTTTATCTAAATTATGCATAAGAATGAAGTCCAGCAATAACTAAATTAACAAAGATGGCATTAAACATAATGATTCCAAATCCAATTACTGCTAACCAAGCTGACCTCTCACCATGCCAACCTTTGGATAATCGTAAATGAAGAAATGCAGCATAGAATAACCAGGTTATTAATGCCCATACTTCTTTTGGATCCCAACCCCAAAATCTAGTCCATGCGATTTGTGCCCAAATCATGGCAAATATTAGTGCTCCTAACGTAAATACAGGAAAGCCTATTAGTACAGAACGATAACTTACTTCATCCAATAAATCTTTCCCTACTTTACGCGTTAAAGGCTGCAAGGCATGGCTAATACGTTTTCTTAATACGAGGCGTAGCAAAACATATAATACGATTCCTACTAGAAGCGCCCATACAACAGAATTTGTTTTATTAGCATTGATAAATCCAGGTGCTTCAATAAGCGGTTTCATTACATCTTTTGTTTTGCTAATTCCTTCATTTGGTCCAATTAAAGGTGGTAATTCATACACCGTTTCTGATTCAATTTTGTTTTTGTCCACCCAATCAAATTTAGCTTCATATCCTTGAGCAGCGAAAAACGAAGAGGCGAGTACGTAGCCTAAAGTAAGAACAAGAAAAAATACTACCGTTTCTAGCCAAAACGTTTTCTTACTGCGTTTCGATTGATCAACTACTTTAATTAAATAAATTAAACCTGCCGCAAAACTGATAGCTAGTATTCCTTGTCCAGCTGCAGCTGTTGTCACATGTATGTGCAACCAATTACTTTGAAGCGATGGTACAAGCGGTGTAATCTCTCTAGGAAACATCGCTGCATACGCAATAAGTAGCGTTGCGATTGGTAACGTAAAAACACCTAGAACATTTACTCGATAAATGAAGAAAATAATAATAAATGCACCGACAAGCATCATTCCAAAAAATGTAATAAATTCAAATAAATTACTAACTGGAGCGTGTCCAGCAGCTATCCATCTCGTTACAAAATACCCCAACTGGGCTAGGAAGCCAATAATTGTTATTGTGATTCCTATTAGAGACGATTTTCGCAACTTTGGTGTTGCATCTTGATTCTTCCCCTTAATGGCACCACCAAAGAATAGAGTTGCTACTAAGTATAGAATAAATGCTAGAAACAGCAAATTACCGCTAAGTTCAACCATTTCTTATTTCCCCCTATTGAGCTGATTCCTTCTTCTCGACTCGATCTTCTGGTTCATTTAACCCTAAACCTTCAATGGTTTTCTTAATATCTCTTTTTAAACCGTGCCAGTTCTTGTTCGTATGAGCTGCTAGAATGACTTGATTACCTTTTTTCTGAATCCAAATTCGACGATGGTTCCAATAAGCTCCTTGAATAACACCAATCATAAAAATAAGTCCACCAAGCCCTAGTACTGGTAATGTCAAATCTTTCCTAACCGTTAATCCTGTTACATTTTTTGTTTCTACGCCTGCAAATGACATTTTATATGCATTATTCTCAGAAGCTTCTATAGTATTTTGAATGGCTACAAAGCTTACTTCACCTTTAGGTTTTTCAGGTGTAAACATCCTGAACACAAAAGCAGGATTATTCGGAATCCTTGTCTTTGTGACGGGTTCACCTTTATCATCCATTTCCCAGTCTGGTAAATAAGTAACTAGCTCCACTCTGTTGCCATTCCCTAAGTCAAAGAAATTCTCAGGATTATGCAAATCAACTGTAATCATACCTAAGTTTTTTCCAGATTTCTTTTCTGTAAGATAAAATGACATTTTATTGAGTTCATCTAATTTATATGTAACTTGGTAAAGTGCGAAAGTTCTGAATTTTAAAGGTTCATTTACTTTTATAATTTGCTCTTGTTCCTTTTTGAGTTCTGGTTCTTCCCCTGGGAGTGGCTCTCCGTCTGCTTTATATAATACTGCATCCGTCTGATAGTTCTTCGCTACCATAGCGTTCTTTTCAATAGCCTCGGTAAAAACATCTGATTCTTTATCCTTTTCGTATACTTCCATTGTGAATTTCTTGTTTTCTACATAATATTCTCCTTTTGTGCCCGGAATGGGTTCTGTCTCACCTTCACGAACCCAAAGAATTTCATCATAATACATCCCTGGAACGAATCTCAACATTCCACCAATCAATACAATGATTAAACCTATATGATTCACGTATGGACCCCAACGTGAAAATCTACCTTTTTCAGCGAGAATTTTCCCATCCACTTCTTTTACTTTAAACTTGCTATCTTGCAATCTTTTTTTGATTATCGCTAAATCTAAGTTGTCATTTTCCAATTCAGTTACACCGTATACTCTCTGTCTCCGTAGGAAATCCTCATGTCGATCAACTCTTTGCGTTTTTAAAGCTCGATATAAAGGTACAAACCGATCTAAGCTACAGATTACAAGAGAAATCCCGATTGAAGCAATTAAGATTAAATACCACCATGAACTGTATAATTCATGAAATCCAAGGCTATAATATATTGCGCCTAACGCACCATATTCTTCTTGATAGTATTGTTCTGGAGGAAGTGTTGATGGTATAAACATTTCTTGCGGAAAAATCGTACCGATGGCTGAAGCAAGCAATGTAATAATAATCAGTGCAACTCCGACTTTTACAGAAGAGAAAAAATTCCAAATTTTGTCCACAAATGTTTTCTGATATGTTTGAGATCGCCTCGCCGTCCCCTCATAACGCATATCAACGAGCTTCTTATCTTTCTCTCCTTCAGCTAGCACTCTCCCACAAGATTCACAAAGAATGGTTCCATGTGGATTCACATGTCCGCATTCACATTTCACATCTCTCATGTTAAAAACTCCCCAATGTTTATGGTTTAATTCTTTCCATTTGTTGTTGAATTAGTTCTTCCGTCATCCCTGCTTCGATAATATCGATAACAATCCCATTTTTATCGATTAGAAACGTAACAGGTAGATTGAAAACACCATATGCATCATTCACGCGGCCATCACGATCCATTGGCACTGGAAAGGTGAGTCCATGTTTCTTCACGAAACTAGATACTACTACTTCTGATTCTTCGATATTAACCGCTAAAACCTGTACTCCATTGTCTTTATACTTTTGATATTGATTTTCCATATAAGGCATTTCCTCTTTACAAGGAGGACACCAAGTACCCCAAAAATTCAAAAACACACCTTGTCCTCTATAATCAGAAAGTTGATGTTTCTTTCCCTCTAAGTCTGTTAATACAAAATCTGGGGCTTCTTGTCCTTTGGCAACAGCCTTATTATCTTCTTTCGTAAAGTTTGCATAAAGTGTATAAAGAATAGCGATTCCCATTATTACAAGCACTACCGACCTCATGATGAGACGACGCTTCTTATTCCCCATTGTTATCCCCCTATATGTTCTTTACGACATTATAGCATCTAGAATTCCAGCTATATTGATTAGAAAAATGAATGTTATGTGAAAATTTTACTATTTCTTACGAATGCTGGTAGCTAGTACTCTTAGTTGTTTTACTTCATGAGGAGTTAGTTCTCGAGCATCGCCAGTATTCAAACCACGCAATGTCAAAAATCCGTATTGCTCTCGTTTTAATTTCATTACAGGGTGCCCAATAGCATCAAACATTCTTCGTACTTGTCTGTTTCTTCCTTCATGTATACCAATTTGAATAATAGCTGTGTTTTTCTTTTTATCTACTGAAAGAACCTTAACTTGAGCTGGGGCAGTCATACCATCTTCGAGTTTCACACCATATTGAAGTTTTTTCAATTTCTCACGTAACGGGATGCCTTTTACTTTTGCAACATAGATTTTTACCACTTCATTTTTTGGATGCATCAATGCATTAGCAAACTCTCCATCATTTGTCAGCAATAATAAACCTGACGTATCATAGTCAAGTCGACCAATCGGATAAATTCTTTCTTGCACCAATGGGAAGAAATCCGTTACAACTTTACGATTCTTATCGTCTTGAACGGCGGAAATAACACCACGAGGCTTGTTTAACATAAAGTAAACTGGAGCCTCACTCGTTAAAGGTACACCATTTACTTCTACCTTATCATTCGGTCCCACTTTTGTACCTAATGTTCGAACAACATCCCCATTCACTGTTACTCTTCCTTCTAAAATTAACTCTTCCGCTTTCCTTCTTGAAGCCACGCCAGAGTGTGCAATTACTTTTTGTAATCTTTCCATTTTTTATCACCTCTTACATATTACTTCTTGCCTAATTAATTAAACAAGCAATATACAATTATGGCATATTTCATACAAAAAGCAAAAACAAACTTGGTTTATTAAAAGAAAACATAATATTCAAAGTACTTCCTACTTTATACTATTATTCTTAATTTTTCCTTAAATTAAATAAACTGACAATAAAAGATCAACTACAAGATCTCTTATTATCAGTTCATTAATAACCAAATATATAGACAACCACAAGAACCGCGGCAATTAAACCTACTAAATCAGCTAGTAAACCTACTTTCAACGCATCCCCCATTTTCTTAATTCCTACTGCTCCAAAATAAACAGTAAGTACATAGAAGGTTGTATCTGTACTTCCTTGAATCGTTGATGCTAACCGTCCAATGAATGAATCGGCACCATAAGTCGCCATTAAATCACTTGTCATCCCTAATGCGGCGTTTCCAGAAATGGGGCGAATCAGCGCCAGTGGGACTATTTCAGAAGGAACACCTATAAAAGCAAACAAGGGTTTAAGTAAGGAAACGAAAGCTTCCATTGCTCCAGAAGCTCGAAAAACCGCAATTGCTACTAGCATACCTACCAAATATGGAATAATTGAAAATGAAATCGCTATACCTTCTTTACCACCTTCAACAAAGCTTTCATAAGTCGGTACTTTTTTCATCGTACCATATATGAGAATACCTCCGATTAAGATAGGTAATATCCATACGGATAGATTGGTAATCCATTGCAAAACTATCCCCTCCCATTGCGCTTACGTCTCTCATAAAAAAATCGGTCAATTAATATTCCGCCTATCATTGAAATGATTGTTGCTAATATGGTCGGTAAGACAATCTCTGTAGGGTTTGCCGAACCATGAGTAATTCGTATCGCTATAACTGTCGTTGGTATAAGTGTTATACATGATGTATTAATCGCTAGAAAGGTTATCATTGACCGACTTGCTTCATTCTTTCCTTTATTCAATGCCTTTAATTGTTCCATTGCCTTGATTCCAAGTGGAGTTGCAGCATTACCTAATCCAAATACATTAGCCATCATATTGGACAAAATATAGCCAAGTGCAGGATGATCTGGTGGTACTTCTGGAAACAACTTGCGTACGAATGGCTTGAATAATTTTGAAAACTTCACTAACATGCCCGCATCTTCCGCTATCTTCATAAGGCCCAACCAGAAAACTAAAACACTCATCAACCCGAAACATATGGTTACTGCATCTGCAGCCGCTTTAAATAAAGCTTTATTAACTTCATCTATCGTTCCATTAATTGCTGCAAAAACAAAACCTACTATCATCATTCCAACCCAAATGTAATTAACCATGATCTTTCAAACCCAAAATCATTAATAATGTATTCGTCCAACTTTCTAAAAAACTCGTTTGTTTAACTTTGACATGGACACCATAATGAATGTTTCTTGTTCCTATTACTTCATCCTCAAGCATAATGTAAGCCTTACCTACAGTAGTTGGCACATTTTCTTTTCTTGACCAATCTTTCTTTGGTTTAATTAGTTTTATTTCGATATGTAGTTTATCTTTTTCTTCATCAGTCAATGGATATAGAAAAGGTTCCAAAATCACAACTTTATTTTTATAGAAGGAATTTTTTATTTTCTTAACCTTACCTGAATTCATAATCTTTGTTAAATCATAGTCTTTAAATCCACTATCAAATAACGACATATGATCATTCCAATCGTCACCTGCATTTAATGTGACTGTTATTAATGAAAGTTCACCTTTCGTTGCCGTCGATACGAGTGTACGTCTAGCTAACTTCGTAAATCCTGTCTTTCCACCAGTCGAGTATTTATAAAGCTTCAACATTTTATTTTTATTATTCCAAGAATAATCCCATGCTTCATTCGGGTTTGGAGCTTTATGATTTTTGGTACCTGCTATTTCAGCATACGTTTTATTATTCATTGCATAGCGAGTTAGCAAGGCCATGTCAAAGGCAGTAGAATAATGGTTTGGGGTGTTATCTAGTCCATGCGGATTAGTGAATGACGTATTTTCCATTCCTATTTCTTCGGCTTTTTGATTCATCAATAACACAAATCCTTCTAAACTACCCCCAACATGTTCTGCGATTGCAATAGCAGCATCATTTCCAGAGCGAAGCATTAAACCATACACTAAGTCTTTTAACTTCATTTTTTGCCCTTTTTGTAAAAATAATGATGAACCTTCCGTCCCAAATGCCCGATCACTAACCGTGACCATATCATCTAACTTACCTGATTCAACTGCAAGAATAGCTGTCATGATCTTAGTAATACTTGCAATTCTCTTCTTCTCATGAGCATTTTTTTCAAACAGAACTCTCCCACTAACTTGCTCCATTAATACAGCACTTTCAGCACTAACAGACATAGCATTTGAACGGTGCGGAGTAAGCATACAAAAAAGCAAAAAAAACATTATCATGATAGCTATTTTTTTTACACGCATGGAATCCTTCATCCTTTACCTGTTTTGTACAAGTTTATGCAAAAGGACAAGTGTTATGACAAAAAGAAAAAACACTTCATCATTATTGAAGTGTTTTGACAAGCATAGGTTAATAAGGCTTCCATTGTAACTTTTGTGCTTTTTGAAATCGCTCTGCTACAGCTGGCCAATTAACGATATTCCACCACTTATCGACATAGTCTCCCCGATTGTTTTTATATTGTAAATAATACGCATGCTCCCAAACATCAAGTACAAGGAGAGGAATGGTATCCCATTGAGTTAATAATTGATGTCGTTCACTTTGTAAAATTTCAAGCCTTCTTGAGCGTGGTGACCAAACGAGAATAGCCCAACCAACTCCCTCAACTTGCTTCGCAGCTTCTGAAAATTGTTTCTTAAACGCAGCATAACTTCCGAAGTCTTTCGTAATTTGTTGAAGCAATGCCCCTTTTGGCTCACCTCCACCGTTCGGACTCATTACATCCCAAAATATTGTATGTAAATAGTGTCCAGACCCATGAAAAGCTGCTTCACGTTCCCAATGCTTTAATAGAGCAAAATCATTCGTTTCTCTTGCTTTCTTCATCATGTTCTCAGCTTTATTTAATCCATCAACATATGATTGGTGATGTTTATCATGATGTAACTTCATAATTTCAGTTGAGATATAAGGTTCTAAGGCATCGTAATTATAAGGAAGTGGTGGTAATTTATGCTGGCCGATTGGAACATATAATTGACGGTAGTCATCATCGTTGTCATCAACGTATTCATTGAGAAGTATATTCGTGTCGTTCACATATGATTGCAGTGTAATAACATCACTTTCAGTTATTTCTCCTTCCTTAATTGAAGCAATATACGTCTCAATCCCTCCAATGTTCTGCGTTATTTCTTCTGTTTCAATATTTCTATTCAATGTGAAATTCTTTACTTCCACAAGCCAGGTTTTCACCTGTTGAATATAAGTTTTGAAATCACTCATAACATCGACCTCCCTTTTCACTTTTATGTGATAAAAGCTTGTATCATGAGTCATTTATTTATTTTTAAAACATTTAAAAAACGAAAGGAATATACCTGACATTCCCTTCGCTTATTGATTCTATGTGATTTATATATGATGGTTATTTAGATTGAAGCATCTTCGTGCGGTAGTCTGTTTCGTAATACTCTAAGTCTTCCCTTAAACGTTGGAAACCACTTTCAAGCGTTTTTGTTAAGTTTGAAAATGACTCAGGTACTTCTTGATGAAATTTGATGGAATTTTTACCTGTATATGCAGATCGGCTATCTTCATACCAAGCATCATTCTTCGGTGAAAAGAACTCTTCAATACATTGATGATAAATTGTATATAATGTTTTTTCAGCTGCTCCCTTATGGAATACTTCATTCTTCAAAACAATTTTACAAGTATCATGACCTTCATCACAAAAAACTTCTAACCTTCTTAAATTAGAAAGTAAACTTTTGTAGTATTGCTCATCTCCGCTTTTTTCTTCCTGCAGACCGTTATAATTATTTTCGTTAAGATAATCACCTAATATTGTAACTGTTTCACCTAAAAAATTCTTTACTTCTTCCAATTGCGTCTTTAACATGCTATTCCCCAAATCGAACATCCTCCTATTTATTAAAAGATCCTTATTGCCTTTAACATTTAAATCGTACAATCTCGCTGCTCTGCTAATGTTTGAAAAATCAATTTTATTTGATTATAATCTATATTTTCAAAAATTTCCGAAAATAATTCTTGTGAACTTATATAAATTCTTTTACGTTCTTTAGATTCAGCGTTTTTCATTAAATAAATTAAAGCTACAACATCTTTTATGAAAACTTCACGCTCTCTAATAGTAAATAATGGATGAAGACTTTCTTGTTCTGCTAATAACTCTTCAAAGTACTTCACATACAGCACGTAAAGTTTCTTTTCTCTTCCATCTTCAATATACGATACTTCAGAGCGATTGAAATGATCTTGCGGAGAATTTGATTTTTCTTTTACTAATTCGTAACCTACACATTCTTTAATAATCAACATCATCCCTCCAATAAAGTGAAACTTTAAGCGATGGAGGTTTTCTTCCATCCCTCACTGATTATTAGTTGAACCAATCGAGTTCTTACTGGTGCTTAATCTCCCACTTAAA
>NZ_JBALMO010000071.1:1513-3146 GCF_036963345.1 Bacillus sp. JJ722 | reverse complement strand
GTCTTAGTACCAGTTAGAATGGGATAGAACTCAAGTTTATTCAGATATTTAATGGCATTGTCATGATGTATCAAATCTTAAAATGTAAAAAGAACGAATAACTGATAGATGGGAAAACTCCACCACACCCACTTCCCTCTTATAGTAACATAATTCAGAAAGTACTGTCATATCAATCATTTGTTCTTTTACATGTAAATATTAATTTGGTAAACCAAAGAACAAGTCAGCTTCTCCTTGTTCTAATGCATCTTCACTTGTCTCTTCTAACGGCGGCAATTCTTCAATTGCTTTTAATCCGAAGCAATCTAAAAATTCTTTGGTCGTACCAAAAAGACGAGCTCTACCAGTTCCTTCTGCTCTTCCCACTTCTTTAATAAGCGCTTTAGCCATTAAAGTTTGCAAGGCACGATCCGTTTTTACTCCACGAATATCTTCAACTTCTGCCCTCGTAATAGGTTGCTTATATGCAATAATCGCCAATGTTTCTAATGAAGCTTGTGACAATCCTCCATTACTTGGTGATTCTACTAGCCTTCTTAAAAAATCAGAGTGTTCCTTCTTCGTTACAAGTTGAAAAACCCCACCCACCTCTATAATAGTGAGGCCTCTCTCACCTTTATTATACTGCTCTCTTAAATTTTCAAGTATATTTGTTGCTTCAAGGTCAGTCGTTTCTAGTACATTAGTAATTTGCTGTATGGATATTCCTTCATCTCCAGCTGCAAATAATAGAGCCTCTAGAATTCCCTGCATTTGATTTTTATTCACCGATCATGACACCTTCCTTACTCGCAATGAATAATTCTGCAAAATTGTTTTCTTGTTCAGTGTATATTTCATTTCGCTTGAGTAATTCCAGTATGGCCAAAAAAGTGATAACAATATGTCCTCGATCATGATATGGAAATAAGGACCCAAAACTTACACGTCCTGTTCTTGAACCAATTTCTTTCATTACTTCGTTCATGCGTTTTTCTATCGAAATTTCTTGCTTCGTTACTTTTGTATGTAACGGTTTTTGAAGTTTTTTACGTCGCAATAATTTATGATACGCGCCAAGCATATCGTACAACGAAACATTTAAATCAATATGTTGCATACTTGCATCTTTCATTAAATATGTTAAATCAGCTGGTGGCTTCGAAAACATTAAACTTCGTTCTTGTTCTAAACTTTTAAGCTCTTCCGCTACTTGTTTATACTTTTTATATTCTAATAGTTTCTCAACAAGTTCATCACGCGGATCTTCTTCATATGCAAATTCATTTTCATCCTCAAGATCTTCCTCATACTTAGGAAGAAGCATTTTACTTTTAATCGCCAGCAACGTAGCAGCCATTACTAAATATTCACTTGCTACATCCAATTCTAATTCTTTCATAGTATGAATATATAAGAGGTACTGCTCAGTAATCTCCGCAACTGGGATATCATAAATATCAATTTCCAATGTATGAATTAAATGTAGAAGTAAGTCAAGAGGACCTTCAAAAGCATCTATTTTCACGTTATAAATCATTTCATAACCACCGTCATCTAAAAATACAATAATATTAATAGTATAGAGGAAAATTCCACATTATCCAAGAGGGGATCGATAGGGAAGGAATGTAAAGTGAAATTTTAATCG
>NZ_JBALMO010000071.1:0-1421 GCF_036963345.1 Bacillus sp. JJ722 | reverse complement strand
CCCACTTAAACGTCTTCACTTTTACTTTCGTTTTGCAGTGGGAGCCTTAGCGTCAGTTTGAACGGGATAATATTTAGCAATTATTAGGCGTAAGCCCATGCATATCTTTGAACAGTGTCATATGCTGAGATTGTAGTAAACCTTTCAAGGAGTGATATAAAATATGAGTAATACTTGTTGCGATGGTGGACACTTTAATGGTTTTGCGTTAATCGTTACATTATTTATCCTGTTAATTATTGTTGGTGCATCTTGGTGCTAATAAACTTGTACCCGGCAATACATTGACCGGGTTTTTTACATAACTCACAAACAATCTGTATTATTCGCTTCACTTCATTAATTTTGCTACAATCTTTTATAAAAAGAGGTGATACCATGATCTATCCTGAAGCTTATATTGATTATCTTGTGCAATATCACGGTAGCCGAGATTACTTTGAATGTCATGAAATATTAGAAGATTATTGGAAAGAAGTAGATCCAGGGAACAAAGATTCACATTGGGTTGGCTTGATATTAATTGCAGTATCCGCATATCATCATCGACGCAGTAATCTAGTCGGAGCAGAAAAAACGATAATAAAAGCAATTAGAATTATGAAAAACACACCAGAAATAACACTTTCAACTCTAGGAATAGATTATGATGCCCTTTTGAGCTTATTAGTACAAAACCTTTCGAATATTAATAGCCAAAATCCTTATCTACCTTCCAATTTACCCATTATTCACGATGACTTACTTGTACTTTGTCAAGAAGCATGTAAACAGAAAGGCCTTATCTGGTGCCAAATGGATTATGCAGCAAGCGAATACCTCGTCAATCGACATACAATGAGAGATAGAAGCTCTGTCATACATGAGCGTCAATATCAAAAGCTTTTAAGACAACAAAAAAACAGCTAACTTGTAATATACTAGCCCACTATTCAATGGCTAGTATATTAAGTTATGCTGTTATACAAATAAGAGTTACGCTTACGTATCACATTTCACTATATAAGACGCCGTCTCTTCATTTGCCACGATTTCCTTATTACTGTATATCTCTTTAATCTGTTGAAACATTTTCCTCCCTATCCCTTGATTACGAAAGGAAGGATTTACAGTTAGATGCTGAATGAGTACTCTTTCATCTGATTCAATGATGATGCCAATTAACCCAATCATGTCATCTTCTTCTTTCCATAAATATAATTGCCAATTCTCTAACGTATCGTACTGTTTAATAGTAGCTTGAAGCTTCTTGATATCTTTTCCATTGGGCATAAAAGATAAAAGGCCCATTGCGATTTTCTCTAAAATCTTCTTATAACGTATTAACATAGTATATACCTCTTTACTAATCAAGAACATTTTTTGACTACCGAGATTGTACTTTCTATATGTAATTCCATATTATTTTACAAGATAAATAG
>NZ_JBALMO010000070.1:62916-63286 GCF_036963345.1 Bacillus sp. JJ722 | reverse complement strand
ATATCATTTTGAATCAATTCGTACATATATCTTACAACAAACATTAATGCAGCATTACCATCTATATAATCATTAGGTCCTATATATGTTTTACAGCCGCTTTCAAGAAACACTTTTGCTAATTGTTCTTCTCCTAAAGTACATCCAGTGGTTATAACATGAATACCTTTCAAATCAGCATTCTTCCTTATGGCTTGAATATCTAAAAACTCTCCTCGCGGTTCGTCAGCTTCATATACACTTTCATCTAATTCTGGCATACAGAATCTACCTTCATCACCATGGAAACTTAGAAACAAATAATCTATTTTATTATCTCGATCTTCCCCAGAAAGTACATCTATGAAATCTTTTGGTCTTCCTATCCAAT